>NZ_JBEYVJ010000034.1:0-41721 GCF_040643935.1 Kitasatospora sp. NPDC047058
GCTCTGGCCGGGGCTGCGCGAGCACTTCACCCGCGCCGACGTCGCGGTCCCGTTCGAGGACCTGAAGGAGCGGATGCTGTTCAGCGAGGCGCTGGCGCGCGGCCCGCCGGCCTGACTCCACTCCTCCGGCTCATTCGCTCGCCCTCCCCACCGGGAGGAGGGAGGGGTGGGGAGGGAGGGCGAGGGGGTGGGGGCGGGGGCGGGGCCCAAGAAGGGGTGAAGCGCCGGCCCGGCCCAGGCCCGGGCCGGCGCGAGCGGAGACGGCCAGGGTGGTGGAACGGGCGCCGCGCTCCGGGCCGGGCCGGAGCGCGGCAGGGTCACGGGCCGCCGCGAAGAGGCGCGGGGCGAGGGTGAAGGCGAGGGCCGAGCGGCCAGCGGCTGCGGCGACCGGGCGAAGGGCTTCGACGAGGGCGCGGCGCCGGGAGGCACCGGCCCGCCACGGTGCCAGGCCGAGCAGGTCGCGCAGGCCGCGCACCGGAAGTCGGACCGGCCGACTTCCGGTGCAGGCACCACCCGCGGGCGGGTCACCCGCGGGCGGGTCAGCCCTCCTCGCGCCAGCCCTCGGCCTCGGCGGCGAGGGCGTCGAGGGCGCGGAGGAGTCCGGGGGTCCAGCCGTTCTCGGGGGGTTCCACGACCACCAGCCACTGGGCGTCCTCGGCGTCGTCCTCGCCGGCCAGGGCGTCCCGGACGATCTCGAGTTCGCCGAGGTCGGGGTGGTTGGCGCTGAGCTCCTCGGCGGCTTCCTCGGCGGCGTCGCGGTCGGGCAGGACGAGCAGCTGCCGGGCGTGGGGAGCGAAGCCGTTCGGCTGGTCGATGGTGGGATCTTCGGTCACCGGGTCATTGTCCCGTGCACGGTGGAGGGGCCGGCAGGCGGGCGGGGCTGTCCGTACCGCGTGGGATGCTGGTAGGCGATGGCCAGGAAGAGTGCACCCGACGACCTGCTCGCCCCGCTGACCCTCGCGGTCGGCCAGGAGGAGCTGCTGCTGGACCGTGCGGTCGCCCAGGTGGTGGCGGCGGCGAAGGCGGCGGACCCCGACACCGACGTGCGGGACCTCGCGCCCGGGAGCCTGCAGCCCGGCAGTCTGGCCGAGTTGACCACGCCCTCGCTGTTCGCCGAGCGCAAGGTGATCGTGGTCCGGGCCGCGCAGGACCTCTCCGCCGACTCCGTCAAGGAGGTCAAGGCGTACATCGAGGCCCCGGCCGAAGAAGTGATCATGGTCCTGGTGCACGCGGGCGGTGTGAAGGGCAAGGGGCTGCTGGACGCCGGGCGGAAGGCCGGCGGCCGGGAGGTCGCGTGCGCAAAGCTGGCCAAGGCGTCGGAGCGACTGGCCTTCGTGAAGGGCGAGTTCCGCACGCTCGGCCGGTCGGCGACCCCGGAGGCGTGCCAGGCGCTGCTGGACGCGCTCGGCAGTGACCTGCGCGAGCTGGCGGCCGCGTGCAGCCAGCTCACCTCGGACGTCGAGGGCACCATCGACGACACCGTGGTGGCCCGCTACTACAGCGGCCGCGCGGAGGCGACCGGCTTCGAGGTGGCGGACCTCGCGGTGACCGGCCGGGCGGCCGAGGCGCTGGAGCGGTTGCGCTGGGCGCTGGCCGTGGGGCAGCCGCCGACCGGCATCACCTACGCGCTGGCGTCCGGCGTGCGCAGCATCGGCCGGCTGGCGACCGCCGGGCGGAACATGCGCCCGGGTGACCTGGCGCGCGAGCTGGGCATGCCGCCGTGGAAGGTCGAGCGGGTCCGCCAGCAGATGCGCGGCTGGACCGGCGACGGCGTGGCCACCGCCCTGACCGCGATCGCGCAGGCGGACGCCGCCGTCAAGGGGGGCTCCGACGATCCGGCGTTCGCCCTGGAGCGGGCGGTGGTCGCCGTCGCCAGGGCCGCCCGCGCCGGTTCACGCCCGTACTGACCGCCCCCGCCCGGCCGGTCCCGCCCCCGGTCCACTCGACCCGCCCAGCCCCAGGCCGGCCCCGGCCCCGCCTGGCCGCCCCACCCACCAGCGGGGGAGCCCCGGCCGGTTCCGGCTACTTCCCGCCGATCGCCTTGAGGATGTCCCGCGAGTCGTCCAGCATGGCCTTCCGGACGGTGTCGCGGTCCAGCGTGTAGTCCTTGCCGACCTGGTAGTTGTCGGTCCAGTAGAGCGAGAACGTCATCCCGCCGTCCCGGGCTTCCAGGTAGTAGTTGATGTCGTGGTACGACTTGTCCGAGCTGGTCGGCTCGTCGCCGTAGGCGTAGTAGGCCTCCTGGCCGAGGTTCGGCACGTCGGAGATCTCGTACTTCTGCTGCTCGAAGTAGTGCCGGGTGGCGGCGTACTCGGGCGCGGAGTCGACGGCCTTGTGCAGCGAGACGCGGATGTCGAGGGTGGCGTAGTCCGGGGAGTCGCTCCCGCTGACGGTGCGCTTCATCAGCGCGTAGCAGCGCATGATGTCCATGGAGTCGCTCCGGCCGGTGTGCTCCAGCGGGTAGTTGTCCACCATCTTGTACTTCTGCCGGAACGCGGAGAGCTTTCCCGTCTCGCAGATCTTGTCGATGGCGTGGTAGCCGTGGAGGCTCTGCGCGGAGGAGCCGCCCTTCACGAGCTTGGGGACGAGCGCGACGGCGCCGGACCAGGCGACGGAGGCCAGGATGGCGCCGACGAAGGCCCAGGTGGCGTTGCGGCGCAGGTTCCCGCCCCGCCGGCCGGGCCCGCCGGGCGCGCCGGCGCCACCGCCCGGCACCGGCGGCAGCCCGGGCGCCGTGGACGGCAACCCCGGCGAGCCGGGCACTCCCGACGGGCCGGGCGCTCCCGGAGAGCTGGGGAGTCCGGGCGGCGGGCCGAATCCCGGTGCGCCGGCCGGCGGCGGTTGCTGCTGCGGAAAGCCGGTGAACCCCGGCCCGCCGCCCTGGGACGGCGGCGGAGGTGGCGGTGGTTGCGGTGGCGTCGCCATGGGTGGTGCCCCCCTGAAGCCTTTCAACGCCGGGTGTGATCCCGGTCTGCCGTGACCGACGATAGCGGTCGGTCCACACAACGCGACAGGCGCCGCAGCAGCCTCTGGGGAAGAGGTCCGCTGCGGCGCCTGCCGTACTGCCTGTGCACCGCACCCGCGTGGCGAACGCAGGCCGCGTGCGGTGCGAGTCTTGTTCTCGCCTCAGGAGACCGGGTAGAGGGCCGGTTCGTCCCGAGGGGGGTGGGGCCGGGGGCCCCGGGGGCGTCAGGCCTGGGCGGCGTTGACGCGCTTGGTGATGGCCGACTTCTTGTTGGCGGCCTGGTTGGCGTGGATGACGCCCTTGCTCACGGCCTTGTCGAGCGCCTTGGAGGCGGCACGGGCCAGCTCGACGGCCTTCTCGGTCTCGCCGGCGGCAGCGGCCTCACGGGCCTTGCGCAGAGCGGTCTTCAGCGAGGACTTGACGGCCTTGTTGCGCAGGCGCGCCTTCTCGTTGGTCTTGTTGCGCTTGATCTGGGACTTGATGTTCGCCACGAAGGAGCCTCAGTCTGTGTCATTGGTTGGAACGGGCTGCACCGGGCGGCCGTCGGACCAGCTGAGAGGGCATGCCGAGGCCAGGTGCAGCGCCCAACGCTACCAGGGGCGCCCCGCCCGGCCCAAACCGGTCGCTCCCGGAGCGCCCCGCCCCGGTCAGCCCCCGCCGGCCCGGACCGCCCCCGGCCCGGACCGCCCCGGGTCAGGCCCGGAGGACCGGCTCGCCGTAGTGCTCGACCTCGGGGAACGGCGCGTAGAAGCGGTGCAGCAGCTCCCGCCACCGCCGGTACTCGGCCGAGCGCCGGAAGCCCTCCGTGTGGTCCTCCAGCGTCTCCCACTCCACCTGGAGCAGGAACCGTGAGCCGCGGCCCTCGTCCAGGCAGCGGCGCAGTTCGAGCGCGCGGAAGCCGGGCTGGACGGCGATGAGCGGCCGGGCCTCGCCGAAGGCGGCGAGGAAGTCCTCCTCCTGGCCGGGGAGGACGTCGAGCAGGGCGCTTTCGAGGATCATGCACCCGCATCCTGCCGCACCGGCGGACCCGCGTCCTTCCCCATCGCGGACCCGCGTCCTGCCGCATCGGCGGACCGCCGCGGGAGGGCGCCGGACGGCCGGCGGGCGGCTCCGGGAGAACCGAACGGCGGCGCACGCCGTGCTCGTGGGAAGATGGGAGGAACTATTTCGATCGGACGACTGTCCGGTCCCCGGGAAGCCGGTCAGCGATGATCCGGACGCACCCGGCCCCCGGACCAACGGAGAATCGGACCAAGGTGCCCGCGACCCCCAGCAATGTGCCAGAGCCCAGCCGTACCGACCCGGCGCTGATCCGCAACTTCTGCATCATCGCCCACATCGACCACGGCAAGTCGACGCTCGCAGACCGGATGCTCCAGATCACCGGCGTGGTCGACCCGCGGCAGATGCGCGCCCAGTACCTCGACCGGATGGACATCGAGCGCGAGCGCGGCATCACCATCAAGTCGCAGGCCGTCCGCCTCCCGTGGGCGCCGAAGGCCGGGGCGAACGCCGGTACGACGCACATCCTCAACATGATCGACACCCCGGGTCACGTGGACTTCACGTACGAGGTGTCCCGCTCCCTCGCGGCCTGCGAGGGCACCATCCTCGTGGTGGACGCCGCCCAGGGCATCGAGGCGCAGACCCTCGCCAACCTGTACCTGGCGCTGGAGAACGACCTCACGATCGTCCCGGTGCTCAACAAGATCGACCTGCCGGCCGCCCAGCCGGAGAAGTACGCCGCGGAGATCGCGCACATCATCGGCTGCGACCCGTCCGACGTGCTCCAGGTCAGCGCCAAGACCGGCCTCGGCGTCGAGGACCTGCTCGACCACATCGTCAACACCATCCCGGCCCCGGTCGGCGTCAAGGACGCCCCGGCCCGCGCGATGATCTTCGACTCGGTGTACGACTCCTACCGCGGCGTGGTCACCTACGTGCGTGTCGTGGACGGTCAGCTCACCAAGCGCGAGCGGATCGCGATGATGTCGACCGGCGCCACCCACGAGCTGCTGGAGATCGGCGTCATCTCGCCCGAGCCGAAGGTCGCCGACGGCCTCGGCGTCGGTGAGGTGGGCTACATCATCACCGGTGTGAAGGACGTCCGGCAGTCCAAGGTCGGTGACACCATCACCTCGATGCACAAGGGTGCGACCGAGGCGCTGGGCGGCTACAAGGACCCGCGCCCGATGGTGTTCTCCGGCCTCTACCCGCTGGACGGCTCGGACTACCCGCTGCTCCGTGACGCGCTGGACAAGCTGCGGCTGAACGACGCCGCGCTGGTCTACGAGCCGGAGACCTCGGTCGCGCTGGGCTTCGGCTACCGCTGTGGCTTCCTCGGCCTGCTGCACCTGGAGATCATCCGGGAGCGGCTGGAGCGCGAGTTCAACCTCGACCTGATCTCCACCGCGCCGAACGTGGTCTACCGCGTGGTGATGGAGGACGGCAGCGAGCACACCGTCACCAACCCGAGCGAGTTCCCGACCGGCAAGATCGCCGAGGTGTTCGAGCCGGTCGTGCGCGGCACCATCCTGGCGCCGAACGAGTTCGTCGGCGCGATCATGGAGCTCTGCCAGTCCCGCCGCGGGGCCCTCCAGGGCATGGACTACCTCTCCGAGGACCGGGTGGAGCTGCGCTACACCCTGCCGCTCGCGGAGATCGTCTTCGACTTCTTCGACCAGCTGAAGTCCAAGACCCGCGGTTACGCCTCGCTCGACTACGAGCCCATCGGCGAGCAGAGCGCCAGCCTGGTGAAGGTCGACATCCTGCTGCACGGCGACGCGGTGGACGCGTTCTCCGCGATCGTGCACAAGGACAAGGCCTACAACTACGGCGTGATGATGGCCGGCAAGCTGCAGAAGCTGATCCCGCGCCAGCAGTTCGAGGTGCCGATCCAGGCGGCGATCGGCTCCCGGGTGATCGCCCGTGAGACGGTCCGCGCGATCCGCAAGGACGTGCTCGCCAAGTGCTACGGCGGTGACATCTCGCGTAAGCGGAAGCTGCTGGAGAAGCAGAAGGAAGGCAAGAAGCGGATGAAGATGGTCGGCCGCGTGGAGGTCCCGCAGGAGGCCTTCATCGCCGCGCTGTCCACCGACGCCGAGGCGCCGAAGGAAAAGAAGTAGCAGCACGCGAGCGAGGGGCCCGGGCACCCGCCCGGGCCCTTCGCCGTGTCCGGCCCCGCGGGCGCCCGGCCCTTCGGCCGCCTCCCGCCCGCGCGGCCGCCGGCGCGCCCGCCCCCAGGCCCGCCCGCGCGCCCGGGCCACGCGGCCGCCGTCCCAGGCCCGCCCGGGGGGCTACTTCAGCGCGCCGTAGACGCCGGCCACGATCGCGGCCTTCGCCAGCCGCCCGGCGGTCCCGGTGAGCACGGTCGGCCGCATCGAGTCGTCCCGGCGGACCAGCTGGAGCAGCCCGTCCTTCCGGCCGAGGCTGAGGCACTGCGCGACGTAGCCGAACGAGAACGGCTCGGCGGTGCGCCCGTCGAGCAGCTTGCCGAGGTACTGGCCCATCGGCAGGGCGGTGGCGCACCCCATCCGCAGGGTGCCGGTGCCGGGGACGGTGACCGCGGCGGCGTCGCCGATCACGTGCACGTCCGGGTCGGAGACCGACCGCAGGTGGCCGTCGACCAGGGCCCGGCCGCGGGCGTCGACGGCCAGTCCGGCCTCGGCGGCCAGCGGGTGCGGCTCCATCGAGGCGGCCCAGACGGTGACGTCGGCGTCGATCGGCCCGGCATCGGTGCGCAGCCCGGCGGGGGTGACCCCGGTGACGGCGGCGTGTTCGTGGACGGTGACGCCGAGCCGGTCGAGGGCGTGCCGGATGTGGGTGCGGCCCTTGGCGGAGAACCAGCCGCCGACCTGCCCGGCGGCGACGATCCGCACCCGCCAGCGCGGGTGGGCCTCGGCGAGTTCGGTGGCGAGCTCGATGCCGGTGGCGCCGCCGCCGACCACCGCGACGGTGCCGGGCCGGCCGGCGTCGCGCAGCCGGCGGTGCAGGTCGGCGGCCCTCTCGACGGGGTAGGCGTGCTCGGCGGCGCCGGGGACGTCGTGCCAGGCGGTGCGGCTGCCGAGGGCGTAGACCAGGGTGTCGTAGCCGAGGGTGGTGCCGTCGTCGAGCAGCACCTTGTGCCCGGCCAGGTCGAGTTCGACGGCCCTGGCCCGGTGGTGCCGGATGCTGCGGCCGCGGGCCAGCCGGCTGATGGGCGCCCAGTCCCGGCCGTGGCCGGCCGCCGCCTCGTGCTGGCGGACGCGGTGGAGGAGCCGCTCCTCGGGCGCGACGAGGGTGACGGGGTGGTGCTTCCCGGCGCCCTTGGCGGCGCTGAGCCCGGCGTAGCCGGCTCCCAGTACGACGATCCGCTTCTCGGTGGTGGTGCTCATCTCGTCCGCCTCCTTGGGTGCGCTCCCGCGCTGTTCGGGAAGGGGACGACGCGGCCGGTCAGGGTGTGACGGTGACCCGCGTCACAGTCCCACCCGGGGTGACCCGCGTCACGGTTCCGCCAGGGGCGGCCCGCGTCACAGTTCCACCGGGGTGACGCGGCCGAGCTTCTCCGGGTTGACCATCACGTAGGCCTCGGTGACCCGTCCGCCGGCGGTGGTGAGGGCGATCACGCCGGCGACGGCGCCGGTGGCCTTCTCGTACCAGACCAGTCCCGGCTCGCCGTTGACCAGCGCGCCGCCGAGCGCGTACGCGTCGGTGAACCACTTGGCGACCAGGCCGGCCACCAGGCGGGCGACCTTCTCCGAGCCGAGGATCGGGCGGACGCCGGCGCGGACGATGCCGCCGCCGTCGGAGTGCCAGACCACGTCCGGGTCGAGGACGGTCATCAGGTCCTGGAGGTCGCCGCGGGTGACGGCGGCGGCGAAGGCCTCGACCGCCTGGCGGTGCTCGGCCGGGTCGGCGGCGGCGCGCCGTCCGCCGTCCTTGACCCGGCGGCGGGCCCGGGAGGCGAGCTGGCGGGTGGCGTCGGGGGTGCGGTCGAGGGAGGCGGCGATCTCGTCGAAGCCGACGGCGAAGACGTCGTGCAGGACGAACGCGGCCCGCTCGGCCGGGGTGAGCTGTTCCAGGACGGCGAGCAGGGCGAGCGAGACGGACTCGCCGCGTTCGGCGAGCTCGGCGGGGGAGGCGCCGGCCTCCGCGTAGGAGACGGACGGCTCGGGCAGCCACTCGCCGTAGTAGGCCTCGCGGCGGGCGCGGGCGGAGCCGAGCTGGTCGTAGCAGAGCCGGGTGACGACGGTGGTGAGGAAGGCGCGCGGGTCGGCGACGGCGGTGCGGTCGGCGGACTGCCAGCGCAGCCAGGCGTCCTGCAGCACGTCCTCGGCGTCGCTGAACGAGCCGAGCAGCCGGTAGGCGACGGAGCCGAGGTAGCGCCGGTTCGTCTCGAAGGCGTTCTGGGCGGGGGCGGCCGCAGCCGACGGGGCGTCACTCACGGGCCCCACGGTAGCGCCCGGGACGGGCAGGGCGAAGGGGCCCCGGCCGTGAACGCGGCCGTACGCGGCGGTACCCGGCGGGCGGGCGGACGCGAGGAGCCGGAGCGGGGTGCCCGCTCCGGCTCCTGGACGTCCCGTCCGGCGGCGCCGGGTCAGTCGACCTCGGCCACCGCCTCGGCGAACTGCGCCTTGTACAGCCGCGCGTACGCGCCGTCGGCGGCGATCAGCTCGTCGTGGGTGTCCTGTTCGACGATCGAGCCGTTCTCCATGACCAGGATCACGTCGGCGTCCCGGATGGTGGAGAGCCGGTGGGCGATCACGAAGCTGGTGCGGCCGGTGCGCAGCCGGGCCATGGCGCGCTGGATCAGCACCTCGGTGCGGGTGTCGACGGAGCTGGTCGCCTCGTCGAGGACGAGGATGGACGGCTGCGCCAGGAAGGCCCGGGCGATGGTGATGAGCTGCTTCTCGCCGGCGCTGACGCCGGTGCCGTCGTCGTCGATGACGGTGTCGTAGCCGTCCGGCAGGGTGCGGACGAAGCGGTCGACGTGGGCGGCCTTGGCGGCCTCGACGACCTGTTCGCGGGTGGCGCCGTCGGCGCCGTAGGCGATGTTGTCGGCGATGGTGCCGCCGAACAGCCAGGTGTCCTGGAGGACCATGCCGATGCCGGAGCGCAGGTCCTCGCGGGACATGGCGGCGACGTCGACGCCGTCGAGGGTGATCCGGCCGGAGCTGACCTCGTAGAACCGCATCAGCAGGTTGACCATGGTGGTCTTGCCGGCGCCGGTCGGTCCGACGATGGCGACGGTCTGCCCGGGCTCGACCTTGAGCGAGAGGTCCTCGATGAGCGGCTTGTCGGGGTCGTAGCGGAAGGAGACGTCCTGGAAGGCGACCCGGCCGCGGATGGCGTCGGGGCGCTCCGGCATGGCCGGCTCGGGGGTCTGCTCGGCCGCGTCCAGCAGTTCGAAGACGCGCTCGGCGGAGGCGACGCCGGACTGCACCAGGTTGGCCATGCTGGCGACCTGGGTGAGCGGCTGGCTGAACTGCCGCGAGTACTGGATGAAGGCCTGTACGTCGCCGATGGTCAGCGCGCCGGAGGCGACCCGCAGGCCGCCGACGACGGCGACGATCACGTACTGCAGGTTGCCGATCAGCATCATCGCGGGCTGGATGATCCCGGAGATGAACTGGGCCCGGAAGCTGGACTGGAAGAGGGCCTCGTTGTGCTCGCGGAAGGTCTCGGCGGACTCCTTCTGCCGTCCGAACACCTTCACCAGGGCGTGCCCGGTGTACATCTCCTCGATGTGCGCGTTCAGCTGGCCGGTGGACTTCCACTGCTGGACGAACTGCGGCTGGGCCCGCTTGCCGACCTTGGTCGCCACGACGACCGAGACCGGGACGGAGACCAGCGCGATCAGGGCCAGCAGCGGCGAGATCCAGAACATCATGGCGAGCACGCCGACGACGGTGAGCAGCGAGTTCACGACCTGGCCCATGGTCTGCTGCATGGACTGGCCGATGTTGTCGATGTCGTTGGTGACGCGGCTGAGCACCTCGCCGCGCGGCTGCTTGTCGAAGTAGCTGAGCGGCAGCCGGGCGAGCTTGGCCTCGACGTCCTCGCGCAGCCGGTAGCTGGCGCGCTGGACGGCCTTGGTGGCGAGCCGGCCCTGGACGATGCCGAAGACGGCGGAGGCGACGTAGATGGCGAGCACCCAGAGCAGGATGGTGCCGATGGCCCCGAAGTCCATGCCCTGGCCGGGGGTGAAGTCGATCGAGGAGAGCAGGTCGGCGACGCCGCCGTCGCCGTGGGCGCGCACGCCCTCGACGACCTGTTGCTTGGTGGTGCCGGCCGGGAACCGCTCGCCGACCACGCCGGCGAAGATCAGGTCGGTGGCGTCGCCGAGGATCTTGGGGCCGGTGACGGCGCAGCCGATGCTGAGCACGCCGAGCCCCAGGACGCCGCCGAGCAGGGCGCGTTCGGGACGGAGCAGTTTGAGGACGCGCTTGCCGGAGCCCTTGAAGTCCATGGACTTCTCGGCGCCCTGGCCGCCCATGAAGCGGCCGGGGCCGGCCGGGCCGCGGCGGGCGGCGGCGGCCTGGGAGTCGCTGCGCACCTCGCCCGGTCCGCCGCCGGGGCCGCCGGGGCCGCCCTTGGTGAGGCCGGGGCCCTGCGGCGCCGGGCCCTTCTTGTCCGGGTTCGCCGGGGTGGTCACGCCGCCTCCTGCTCGGTGAGCTGGGAGAGCACGATCTCCCGGTACGTCGGGTTGTCGGCCATCAGTTCGCCGTGGGTGCCGCTGCCGACGACGGCGCCCTCGTCGAGGACGATGATCCGGTCGGCGTCGCGGATGGTGGAGACGCGCTGGGCGACGATGAGCACGGTGGCGTCGGAGGTCTCCCGGGCGAGTGCCTTGCGGAGCTTGGCGTCGGTGGCGTAGTCGAGGGCCGAGAAGGAGTCGTCGAACAGGTAGACGCCGGGCTTGCGGACCAGGGCGCGGGCGATGGCGAGGCGCTGGCGCTGGCCGCCGGAGACGTTGCCGCCGCCCTGGGTGATGGGTGCGTCGAGGCCTTCGGGGAAGCGTTCGACGAACTCCTTGGCCTGGGCGACCTCCAGGGCGTGCCAGAGTTCCTCGTCGGTGGCCTCGGGCCGGCCGTAGCGGAGGTTGCTGGCGACGGTGCCGGTGAACAGGTAGGGCTTCTGCGGGACGAGTCCGACGGTTTCGGCGATCGTCCCGGGGGCGAGGTCGCGCACGTCGACGCCGTCCAGCAGGACCTGGCCGGAGGTGGCGTCGAAGAGCCGGGGGACGAGGCCGAGCAGGGTGGACTTGCCGCTGCCGGTGGAGCCGATGACGGCGGTGGTCTCGCCGGGGCGGGCGATGATGCCGATGCCGCGCAGGACGGAGGCCTCGGCGCCGGGGTAGCGGAAGTCGACGTCGCGCAGTTCCAGGTTGCCGCGGCGGAGCACCTCGGTGACCGGCGCGGCGGGCGGGACGACGCTGGAGCGGGTGTCCAGCACCTCCTGGATGCGTTCGGCGCAGACCTCGGCGCGCGGCACCATCATGAACATGAAGGTGGCCATCATGACGCTCATCAGGATCTGCATCAGGTAGGAGAGGAAGGCGGTGAGGGCGCCGATCTCCATGCCGCCGCTGTCGATCCGGTGGGCGCCGAACCAGAGCACGGCGATGCTGGACACGTTCACCACGAGCATCACGGTGGGGAACATGAACGACATCAGCCGGCCGACCTGGAGCGAGACGTCGGTGAGTTCCCCGTTGGCGCCGGCGAACCGGGTCTGCTCGTGGTCGTCCTTGACGAAGGCGCGGATGACCCGGATGCCGGTGATCTGCTCGCGCAGCACCCGGTTCACGGTGTCGATCTTCGTCTGCATGCTGCGGAACTTCGGCCGCAGCGCGCGGACCAGCAGGACGACGACGATGCCGAGCACCGGGACGACGGCGAGCAGCAGGGCGGACAGCGGCACGTCCTGGTTGAGCGCCATGATGATGCCGCCGACGCACATGATCGGTGCGGCGACCATCAGCGTGAAGGCCATCAGGGCCAGCATCTGGACCTGCTGGACGTCGTTGGTGGTGCGGGTGATCAGGGAGGGGGCGCCGAACTGGCCGACCTCGCGGGCGGAGAAGCTCTGCACCCGGTCGAAGACGGCGGCGCGGATGTCGCGGCCGGCCGACATCGCGGTGCGGGCGCCGTAGTAGACGGCGCCGATCGAGCAGAACGCCTGGACCACGGTGACGGCGATCATCACGCCGCCGACGCGCAGGATGTAGCCGGTGTCGCCCTTGACCACGCCGTTGTCGATGATGTCGGCGTTGAGTGTCGGCAGGTAGAGCAGGGCGAGGGTGGAGACCAGCTGGAGGAGCACCAGCAGGGTGATCGGTCGGGAGTAGGGGCGCAGGTACGCCCTGAGCAGTCTGATCAGCACTGGCACACTCTTGTCGTCGGCGGTGGGATTCGCATCCCAATTCTCGTTGTTTAGTGGACTCGTACAGGCGATTAGGGGTACGCCGCCCGGAGGTTTGTCCAGTCCTTTGCCGAGGCGGCGGTGGGGGGCGGTCGTGCGGCCCGACTGGGCGTACCGTACCCGGGTGCACGGGGCGTACGGTGGCGTGCCACCTGCCCTGCCCTCTTACGGAATGACCGGTTTCCCCCTAGGCTGCTGATTGCCCCCTTGTTACTCGCCGGTACCCAGCCGGTTAAGCCGGGGGCCCGGCGACCGCCCCCACGGGAGCCGCGACATTCCCTCAGACGGCCACCCGCCCCCGGAGGTCCTCGTTGAGTTCCGCGCAGTCCCTGATCGACTCCGGCCGTGCCGACATCGTCGCCGGGCGTCCGACCTCGGTCGCCCACCTGTTCCAGGAGCGGGTCGCCGCCACCCCGTCCGGTGAGGCCTACCGCTACCCCGTCCCGGTGGACGAGCACGCGGCGGACAGCGCCCCGGGCGCCGAGCAGTGGCGCTCGCTGACCTGGGCGCAGACCGCCTCCCGGGTCTACGCGGTGGCCGCCGGCCTGCTCGCGCTGGGGATCCGGCCCGAGGACCGGGTCGCCCTGGCCTCCTCCACCCGGCTGGAGTGGGTCATCGCCGACCTCGGCAACATGTGCGCGGGCGCGGCCACCACGGCCGTCTACCCGAGCACCAACGCCGACGAGACCGCGTTCATCCTCTCCGACTCCGGCTCCAGGGCGATGTTCGCCGAGAACGCCGCCCAGCTCGCCAAGGCCGTCGCCGAGCAGGACCGGCTGCCCGAGCTGCGCACCGTGATCCTCTTCGACGCGCCCGCCGAGGCGCCGGAGACCGGCGGGCTCAAGGTGATCACCCTCGCCGAGCTGGAGCAGCTGGGCACCGAGCACCTGGCCGGGCACCCGGACGCCGTCGAGAAGACCATCGCCGGGCTCGACAAGGAGCAGCTGGCCACCCTCATCTACACCTCGGGCACCACCGGCCGCCCCAAGGGCGTGCGCCTGGTGCACGACTGCTGGGCGTACGAGGGGCGGGCCCAGGAGGCCAGCGGGCTGCTGGCCGCCGACGACGTGCAGTTCATGTGGCTGCCGCTGTCGCACGTCTTCGGCAAGACGCTGATCTCGGGGCAGATCGCCACCGGCCACGTGATGGCCCTGGACGGCCGGGTCGACCGGATCATCCACAACCTGCCGGTCATCCGGCCGACCGTGATGGCCTCGGCGCCGCGCATCTTCGAGAAGGTCTACAACGGCATCGCCGGAAGGGCCCGCGCGGAGGGCGGCGCCAAGTACAAGATCTTCATGTGGGCGGCGAAGACCGCCCGCGAGTACGCCCGGGTCGTCCAGGAGAACCGGGTGGCCACCGGTGCCGACAGCGCCCCGCTGGGCCTGCGGCTGCAGCACGCGCTGGCCGACAAGCTGGTGTACGCCAAGATCCGGACGGCCTTCGGCGGCCGGCTGCGCGGCGCGGTCTCCGGCAGTGCCGCGCTCGCGCCCGAGATCGGCTACTTCTTCGTCGGCGCCGGGGTGCCGATCCTGGAGGGCTACGGTCTCAGCGAGACCAGCGCCGGCTCGTGCGTCAACCGGGCCGAGGACGTCCGGGTCGGCACGGTCGGCCGGGCGCTGCCCGGCACCGAGGTCCGGATCGCCGAGGACGGCGAGATCCTGCTGCGCGGCCCCGGCGTCATGCGCGGCTACCACAACCTGCCGGAGAAGACCGCCGAGGTGCTGGAGGCCGACGGCTGGTTCCACACCGAGGACATCGGCGAGCTGTCCCCGGACGGCTTCCTGCGGATCACCGACCGCAAGAAGGACATGTTCAAGACCTCCGGCGGCAAGTACGTCGCGCCCAGCGAGGTCGAGGGCAAGTTCAAGGCGGTCTGCCCGTTCGTCAGCAACATCCTGGTGATCGGCAACGGCCGCAACTACTGCACCGCGCTGATCGCCCTGGACGAGACGGTGATCATGCCGTGGGCCGCCGACCACGGCCTGGGCGGCAGGCCGTACGCCGAGGTGGTCGCCGACCCGCAGGTGAACAAGCTGATCGAGGGCTTCGTGAAGCGGCTCAACGGCGACCTCCAGCGCTGGCAGACGATCAAGAAGTTCCACCTGCTGCCGCGCGACCTGGACGTCGAGCACGGCGAACTCACCCCGAGCCTGAAGATCAAGCGCCCGGTGGTCGAGAAGACGTACGCGGACGCCGTCGCCGGGATGTACGCGGGCGCCAACGAGGCCTGAGCCGCCCCCTCCCGTACGGCCCGCCGGATCGGTCGGGCCGTACGGGACAATGGGGTCATGCCCTCCGCACTCCCCGACGGCGAACCCGTGCCGTCCGACGGTTCCCTGCCCGCTCACGCCCTCGCCGGGCTCGGGTCGCGGCCGTTCGGCTTCTACCTGCACGTGCCGTACTGCGCGAGCCGCTGCGGGTACTGCGACTTCAACACCTACACCGCCACCGAGCTGCGCTCCTCCGGGGCCGTCGCCTCGCAGGAGACGTACGCCGACAACGTGGTCGCCGAGATCCGGCTGGCCCGGCGGGTCCTCGGCGACGCGGACGTCCCGGTGCGGACCGTCTTCCTCGGCGGCGGCACGCCCACCCTGCTGCCCGCCCGGGACCTGGTGAAGATGCTCGCCGCGATCCGCGACGAGTTCGGGCTCGCCGACGACGCGGAGGTCACCACCGAGGCCAACCCCGAGTCGGTCGACCCCGCCTACCTCGCGGAGCTGCGGGCCGGCGGCTACAACCGGATCTCCTTCGGCATGCAGTCCGCCCGCCCGCACGTGCTGCGGCTGCTCGACCGGCACCACACCCCGGGCCGCCCCGAGGCCTGCGTCGCCGAGGCCCGCGCGGCCGGCTTCGAGCACGTCAACCTCGACCTGATCTACGGCACCCCCGGCGAGTCCGACGACGACTGGCGGGCCTCCCTGGACGCCGCGATCGGTGCCGGGCCGGACCACGTCTCCGCGTACTCGCTGATCGTCGAGGACGGCACCAAGCTGGCCGCCCGGGTCAAGCGCGGCGAACTCCCGATGATCGACGACGACGTGCACGCCGACCGCTACCTGATCGCCGAGCAGGCGCTCACCGCGGCCGGCTACTCCTGGTACGAGGTCTCCAACTGGGCCACCACCCCGGAGGGCCGCTGCCGCCACAACGAGCTGTACTGGACCGGCGCCGACTGGTGGGGCGCCGGGCCCGGCGCGCACAGCCACGTCGGCGGCGTCCGCTGGTGGAACGCCAAGCACCCGGCCGGCTACGCCCGGGCGCTCGCCGAGGGCCGCACGCCCGCCCAGGGGCGCGAGGTCCTGGCCGAGGAGGACCGTCGGGTCGAGCGCATCCTGCTCGAACTGCGCCTCGCCGAGGGCATCCCGCTCACCCTCCTCACCGGCACCGGCCTGGCGGCCGCGGCCCGCCACCGCGAGGACGGCCTCCTCGCGCCGGAGCCGTACGCCGCCGGCCGCGCCGTCCTCACCCTCCAGGGCCGGCTGCTGGCGGACGCGGTCGTGCGTGACCTGGTGGACTGACTTTCGTTAACGTGGTGTCAGCCGTCGGAGGGAGCGTGCGATGACCGCCATCGATGATCGGATGACCGGGATCTTCGAGAACCTGGAAGTGCCGGAAGGCGTCAAGGCCGAACTCATCAGGGGGGAAATCGTGATGATGGCCGGGCCGGACATGGTCCACAACCTCATCCTCGAGTCGATCGTCGACCAGATCCCACGTGCACGCTGGCACCGGCTCCAGACCCAGGACGTGGCGTTCGCCCATGAGGCGAGCGAGCCGCAGCCGGACCTGGTGGTGATCGAACGGGGCGCGGTCGAAGCCCCCGGGCGGCTGATCCCGTCGGCGGCGGTGACGCTGGCCGTGGAGGTCGTGTCCAGGACCAGCGCGCACCGCGACTACCACGTCAAGCGGGAGATGTACGCGAGGGGAGCGATCCCGTCCTACCTGATCGTCGACCCGATCAAGGGACAGTGTCTGCTGCTCACGGAGCCGCGCGCGTTGACGCCTTCCGGCGAGCCGGACTACTGGTCCAAGCGCACCACGAAGTTCGGCGACCCGATCGCGCTGGAGCTCCTGGGCATCACCCTCGACACCTCGGAGTTCCAGACCTACTCCTGACCCGGCGGGGTGACGAAGTCGATCAGCTCCTCCACCCGGCCCAGCAGCTCCGGCTCCAGGTCCTTGTAGGAGTCGACCTTCGACAGGATCCGCTTCCAGGCGGCGGGGGTGTCCACCGGCCAGCCGAGGCGGCGGCAGACGCCCTCCTTCCACACCTCGCCGCGCGGGACGACGGGCCAGGCGGGGATGCCGACGCTGGCGGGCTTCACGGCCTGCCAGACGTCGATGTAGGGGTGCCCGACCACCAGGACGGCGTCGCCGGTGACCCGGGCGGCGATCCGGTGCTCCTTGGTGCCGGGGAGCAGGTGGTCGACCAGGACGCCGAGCCGGCGGCCGGGGCCGGGGGCGAAGTCGGCGACGATCGCGGGCAGGTCGTCGATGCCCTCCAGGTACTCGACCACCACGCCCTCGATCCGCAGGTCGTCGCCCCAGACCCGCTCGACCAGCTCGGCGTCGTGCCGGCCCTCGACGTAGATCCGGGACTCCCGGGCCACCCGGGCGCGGGCGCCGGGAACGGCCACCGAGCCGGACGCGGTCCGGCCGGGCGGGCGCGAGGGCGCCGGAGCGGCGGGCCGGACCAGGGTGACGGCCTTGCCGTCCAGCAGGAAGCCGCGCGGCACCAGCGGGAAGACCCGGTGCTTGCCGAAACGGTCCTCCAGGGTGACGGTGAACCCCTCGGCGGTCTTCTCGCAGCGCACCACGGCCCCGCAGAAGCCGGTCGCCGCCTCCTCCACCACGAGGTCCCGCTCGGCGGGCACCTCGGGGGCGGGCCTGTGCCTCTTCCACGGCGGGGTCAGGTCGGGTCCGTACGGGCGGCTGCGCATTCCACGGAGTCTACGAGGCGTCAGACCCGGTGGCGCTCGGCCGCGGTGGGTGCCGGGCGCAGGGGGCTCAGCCGAGGTAGTACGAGGTGTTGACGGCCAGGACCTCGGCGAGCCGCCCGCGGAGGGCGGCCGCGTGGCGGAGCGTCACCGGCTCGGCCCCGGGCACCGGCCGCACGCCGCGGTCCGCGAGCAGGTACACCACCCGCAGGGTCCGCAGCGTGTTGGACACGGTCGCGGGCACGACACCGGGCCGGCGCCGGCCGGTCGCGGCGATCGGGTCCAGCCAGGCCAGCGCCTGCCGCTCGGTCAGCTCGGGCCGGGTCAGGACGACGGCGACGGCCCGGCCGAGCCGGTCGTCCTCCATGGCGTCCAGGACGTGGCCGGTGGGCGCCAGCAGCCGGGCGGCGGCCAGCTCCAGCAGCGACGCCGGGTCGGCGACCAGCGGGCTGCGGCCGAACGCGGCCAGCAGGTCGGCGCCGTGCGCCACCGCGTGCAGCCAGCCGAGCCGCTCGTCCCAGCCGCGCAGGTCGGTCTCGGCGGGGTACCAGCGGGCGAAGGCGTCCCGCCAGGCCGGGCGGTACGCGCCGGCGTCGACGACCTCGGCGAGGACCAGCGGGGCGAAGGTGCGGGCCTGGATCTCGGGGTCGGCCAGCCGCCCGGCCATCTCGTCGCCGAGCGCGGACAGCTCCGGCGCGGCGAGCCGGGGGACCCAGCGGCACAGCTGCTCGTACGCGAGGCCGTCGCGGATCTCCGGGTCGGCGGAGCGCAGCGCGGCGCTGACCTCGGCCAGCAGGGCGGGGGTGGGCTCGGCCGACTCGATCTCGTTCCAGTTGATCACGGCCGGACCCTAGGGGCCGGCGCGCCCGCGGGCCACCGGTTTTCGGCGCGCCCGGGGCCGGGTGAGCACCCGGGGGCGTCCCTGTGGGAGAGTGCGGGCGATCACGAATCCCAGGGGGGTGGATCAGTGCGTGCACGTCATCTCACGGCGGCCGTGGCCGTGCTGGCGGTGCTCGGCGTCCCGGCCTGCTCCGCCGGCTCGCAGGACCGTCCGGCGACCGGTGCGACGTCCGTCGCGGCGGCCGGTGCGGCGCCCGGCCGGGTGCCCCTGCAGGACCGGCTGCGCGCCGGCCTGCTGACCGGGGACCGGCTGCCCCAGGGGTTCCGGCTGAACACGGCGGAGGTCGAGTCGACGACGACCGGGGCTCCGCACGGCCCGGCGTCCGCCGTCCCCATCGCGTCGATGCCGTGCTCCGAACTCGGCGTGGAGTCCTTCATGACGGCGCACGCCCCGCCCGCGGAGGACGTGGCGGTGGGGCTGGACCGGGAGCCGGTCGATCACGACGACCTCGGCTGGTCCGGCCAGGAGGCCCTCGACCGGTACCCGCCCGGGCAGGCGGCCGAGGTCATGGCCGCCATCCGCGGTGCCGCCGCGCGCTGCGCCTCGTACACCAACACGCTCTCGGACGGGACGCCGCTCCAGGAGACCGTCTCCGTCACGGCGGCCGGGGTGCCGGCCGACGACGGCCTGCTGCTCCACGTCACGTCGGTCTTCCCGGGCGGCACGAACCGTTTCGTGGACGAGACCGCCTTCGTCCGTACGGGTGATGTGATCCTCATGGTGCAGGAGGTCGCGGAGGAGAAGCCGTCGGCGGACACGGAGACCGTCCTCTCGGCCGCGGTGGCGGCGTACCGTTCCGCCGCCGCCGGCTGACGCCCCGGACCGCAGCCCCGCTGACCGCAGCCCGGTCCCTCAGCCCGGACCCGCCACCCCGCGGACCTCAGCCCCCCATGCCCGGGGCGCCCCAGACCGGGAACCAGCGGGTGAGGTCCTTCTCCAGCCGCAGGTCGTTCCCGAGCATCGCGTTGACCTGCAGCTCCAGCGGGCTGTTCCGCTTCTCCCCGCCGCCCGGGACCGGCGCGAAGGGGTAGAAGGTGCCGCGCTTGTACAGGTAGACCAGCGCCAGCGGCTGGCCCTCGTCGTTGCGGAACGCGACCAGCGAGCAGAGCAGCTGGGGCCCGAAGCCGTTCGCCTCCAGCTCGCTGTTGACCGCGTGCAGGTCGTTGACCAGGTCCGGCAGCTCCTCGGGCGTGTGCCGGGCGAGCAGCCAGGAGTAGCCGTAATCGTCCTTGGAGGCCTCCACCGGGACGCCGCCGCGCTCGGTGTCGGCGTCCAGCAGGGCCCGTACCTGCCGCTCGACCTCGCCGAACGCCCCGCCCTCGACCGAGGCGAAGCAGACCGAGCCGGTGCCGGTGGGCCGGAAGCCGGCCGCCGCCTCCAGGGTCAGCGCGGCGGACGGCACGCCGAACAGCTGGTCGAGGTCGGGCTTGACCGGCTTGGTGCGGCCGAAGAGCGCGTCCAGGATTCCCACGGCGGTCCTTCCGGTTCCGGAGGAGGCGGTTCAGCGGCCGAGCTCGGCCGAGATCTTGGCCAGCTGCTCCAGCCGCCGCTCCAGCGGCGGGTGGGTGGAGAGCAGCTGCGAGGCGGCGTCCCGGGCGCTCAGCGCCGGGGCGAAGTAGAAGGCGTTGTACGGCTGGGCCTTGCGCAGGTCCTTCGTCGGGATCGCGGCGATCTGGCCGGTCACCTTGGTCAGCGCCGAGGCGAGCGCGCTGGGCCGGCCGGTGAGCTGGGCGGCGGCCCGGTCGGCGGCCAGCTCGCGGTAGCGGGAGAGCAGCCGGGTGAGCAGGAAGCTGATCGCGTACACCACCATCGACACCAGCGGGATGACCAGCGCGACGATCGCGGCGTTGGAGTCGTTGTTGTTCCGGCCGCCGCCCATGAACCCGCCGTACACGGCGATCCGGGTCATGGCCCCGGCGAGCACCCCGAGGAACCCGGCGACGGTCATCACCGCGACGTCCCGGTGGGCGACGTGCGACAGCTCGTGCGCCAGGACGCCCTCCAGTTCCTCCGGCTCCAGCCGCCGGAGCAGGCCGGTGGTCACGCAGACCACGGCGTTCTGCGGGTTGCGGCCGGTGGCGAAGGCGTTCGGCATGTCGTTGTCGGCGACGGCGACCCGGGGCTTGGGCATGTCGGCGAGCGCACAGAGGCGGTCCACGGTGCCGTGCAACTGCGGGTACTGCTCGGGGGTGACCCGGTGGGCGCCCATCGCCCGTTCGGTGATCTTGTCGCTGAACCAGAACTGGGCCACGAAGAGCCCGCCCGAGATCAGCACGATCAGCGGCCAGGCCCCGCGCAGCAGCGCGATCAGCAGGCCGGTGAATCCGACGTACAGCAGCCCGATCACGAACATCGTCCCGACCATCCGGCCGGTCAGGCCGCGGTCCGGTGCGAAGCGGGTGTGCTGGCCCGAGGTGGACATCGCTGCTCCTCCGTTCGCCGTCCGCTTTCGATGCTGCCACCCGGACGGGCGCGGGGCATCACCCGCGCGCCGCCCGGTGCGGGCAGGATCACCCCGGGCGGGCCGTTCCTGCCGTCGGACCCGGGCCTTACACTGGCAGGTACGGTCCTGGCACTCGTGTGTTCAGAGTGCCAAAGCCGGGGCCCGCCCAGTGCGGCCCGCAGCAAGGCGATACGGACACATGTCACATCGGACAACGTGCGAAGACGGAGGTGCGTGCCCCATGGCCGGTGAGGTCCGCCAGCTGGACGACCGCAAGCTCGCGGTGCTTCGCGCCATCGTCCAGGACTACGTGGGCACCGAGGAGCCGGTCGGCTCCAAGGCGCTGGTCGAGCGGCACAACCTCGGTGTGTCCCCGGCCACGGTCCGCAACGACATGGCCGCGCTGGAGGAGGACGGTTACATCCACCAGCCGCACACCAGCGCCGGGCGGATCCCCACCGACAAGGGGTACCGCCTGTTCGTCGACCGGTTGGCCGAGGTCAAGCCGATGAGCGCGCCCGAGCGGCGGGCGATCCGGCACTTCCTGGACGGCGCGGTCGACCTGGACGACGTGGTGGCCCGTACGGTCCGGCTGCTCGCGCAGCTGACCCGGCAGGTCGCGGTGGTCCAGTACCCCTCGCTGTCCCGCTCCACCGTGCGTCACATCGAGCTGGTCGCGCTGGCCCCGGCCAAGGTGATGCTGGTCCTGATCACCAACACCGGCCGGGTCGAGCAGCGGCTCGTGGACTGCCCGGGCACGGTCGGCGAGACCGTCCTGGCGGACCTGCGCGCAAAGATCAACACCAGGGCCGTCGGCCGGCGCCTCCCGGAGGTGCCGGGGCTGCTGGAGGAGCTGCCCGCCCAGTTCGAGGCGGCCGACCGGCCGACCGTCACCACCGTCCTGGCGACGCTGTTCGAGGCGCTCGCCGAGCAGAACGAGGAGCGGATCATGCTGGCCGGCACGGCCAACCTGACCCGCTTCGGCCACGACTTCCCGCTCACCATCCAGCCGGTGCTGGAGGCACTGGAGGAGCAGGTCGTCCTGCTCCGCCTCCTGGGTGAGACCGCGGACGCCGGGATGACGGTCCGGATCGGCCGGGAGAACGCCTACGAGGGGCTGAATTCCACCTCCGTCGTCTCGGTCGGTTACGGTTCGGGCGACGAGAGCGTGGCCAAACTGGGTGTGATCGGTCCGACCCGGATGGACTATCCGGGCACAATGGGGGCGGTGCGAGCGGTGGCACGGTACGTGGGCCAGATCCTGGCCGAGTCGTAGGAACGGCCACCGTCGGAATCGGCGGTGGTACCAGTCGCAAGCACTTCAACAGGCGGAACAAGCGGAGCATTTGGTGGCCACGGACTACTACGCGGTACTCGGCGTCCGACGGGATGCGGGGCAGGACGAGATCAAGAAGGCGTTCCGGCGCCTGGCGCGCGAACTGCACCCGGACGTCAACCCGGACCCGAAGACGCAGGAGCGGTTCAAGGAGATCAACGCCGCCTACGAGGTGCTCTCCGATCCGCAGAAGCGCCAGGTCTACGACCTCGGCGGCGACCCGCTGTCGCCCAACGGCGGCGGCGGGGGTACGGGCGGCTTCGGCGCCGGCGCGGCCGGCTTCGGCTTCTCCGACATCATGGACGCCTTCTTCGGCGCCGCCTCCGGCCAGCGCGGCCCGCGCTCGCGGACCCGGCGCGGCCAGGACGCCATGATCCGGCTGGAGATCACCCTGGAGGAGGCCGCCTTCGGCACCACCAAGGAACTCCAGGTCGACACCGCCGTCACCTGCACCACCTGCAGCGGCGAGGGCGCCGCGCCCGGCACCTCCGCGCAGACCTGTGACATGTGCCGCGGCAAGGGCGAGGTCTCCCAGGTCACCCGGTCCTTCCTGGGCCAGGTCATGACCTCCCGTCCCTGCCCGCAGTGCCAGGGCTTCGGCACCGTCGTGCCGACCCCGTGCCCCGAGTGCGCCGGCGACGGCCGGGTCCGCGCCCGCCGCACCCTGACCGTCAAGATCCCGGCCGGTGTCGACAACGGCACCCGGATCCAGCTGGCCGGCGAGGGCGAGGTCGGCCCCGGCGGCGGCCCGGCCGGCGACCTCTACGTCGAGATCGCCGAGACCACCCACAACGTCTTCCAGCGCCGCGGTGACGACCTGCACTGCACCGTCACCATCCCGATGACGGCCGCCGCGCTCGGCACCCAGGTGCCGCTGCAGACCCTCGACGGGCTGGAGGAGGTCGACATCCGGCCCGGCACCCAGTCCGGCCAGTCGATCCCGCTGCACGGCCGCGGCATCACCCACCTGCGCGGCGGCGGCCGGGGCGACCTGATAGTGCATGTCGAGGTGCAGACGCCCACCAAGCTCGACCCCGAGCAGGAGGAGCTGCTGCGCCGTCTCGCGGTGCTGCGCGGCGAGGAGCGGCCCTCGGGCCAGTTCGCGCCGGGCCAGCAGGGGCTGTTCTCGCGCCTGAAGGACGCCTTCAACGGCCGCTGACGGCCGTACCGGCGCCCGGTGACCCCCGCGGGTCACCGGGCGCCGTCGTTCCACCGCACCCGGCCTCCGCGGCCCCGGCTGCCGCACCCCCGCCCGTGCGACCCGGCCACCGGACTTCCGACCCTTCAGCATCCCGACCCCCAGGACCCGCCATGACCGCGCCCGTGTTCGTCGTCGAGACCGCGCAGCTCGCCACCGCCGCCCCCGGCGCGGTGGTCCGCCTGGACGGCCCGGAGGGGCGGCACGCCGCCGCGGTGAAGCGGCTGGAGGCCGGCGAGGCGGTGACCCTCGCGGACGGGCTGGGCCTCGGCGCGGACGGCACCGTCGCGGCGGTGCACGGCAAGGACGCGATCGACGTGACCGTGGCCGCCGTCCGCCGCGAGCCCGAGCCGGCCCCGCGGATCGTCGTCGTCCAGGCGCTGCCCAAGGGCGACCGCGGCGAGCTGGCGGTGGAGACCATGACCGAGGTCGGGGTGGACGTGGTGATCCCCTGGGCCGCCTCCCGCTGCATCACCCAGTGGAAGGGCGAGCGCGGCGCCAAGGCGCTCGCCAAGTGGCGGGCCACCGCCCGCGAGGCGGGCAAGCAGTCCCGCCGGCTGCGCTTCCCCGAGGTCCGCGAGCCGATGACCACCCGGCAGCTGGCCCCCGTCCTGGCCGGGGCGGCGCTGGCGGCGGTGCTGCACGAGGAGGGCGCCGAACCGCTGGCCGGTGCTGATCTGCCGGGCACCGGGGACATCGTGCTGGTGGTCGGCCCCGAGGGCGGCGTCTCCCCGGACGAGCTCGCCGCCTTCGCCGAGGCCGGCGCCCGGCCGTTCCGGCTCGGCCCCTCCGTGCTGCGCACCTCCACGGCGGGCGTGGCCGCCGGCGCCCTGCTGCTGGGCCGCACCGGCCGCTGGAGCTGAGGACCCGCCGGAGCCGGCGGCTGTCCGGGCCGGCGAGCGCCCCCGACGTGGGCGGGCGTCCCCCGCGCGGGTCGGCTGTTCCGGAAATGCCGGTGCATCGTGCGCGTACCTGCCTAGGCTGGCCGTGTGAGCGAAACCCGGAGCACCTCAGCGGGCGCCTACCTGCGCCACCCTCACCTGCACGGTGACCTGGTCACCTTCGTGGCCGAGAACGACGTCTGGCTCGCCCCGCTGGACGGCGGCCGGGCCTGGCGGCTGACGGCCGATCACGTCCCGGTCCGGCGGCCGCGGTTCTCCCCGGACGGCCGGTACGTCGCCTTCACCTCCACCCGGGACGGTGCGCCCGAGGTGCACGTCGCCCCGGTGGACGGCGGCCCGTCCCGCCGGCTGACGTACTGGGGCAGCGACCAGACGCAGCTCCAGGGCTGGACGGCCGACGGCCGGCCGGTCGCCACCACCTCCGCCGGGCAGGCCACCCTGCGCCGCACCTGGGCCCACGCGGTGCCGCTGGACGGCGGCGAGCCGGTCCGGCTGCCGTACGGGCCGGTCGGCGGCCTGGCCTCCGAGCCGGGCGGCGACCGGACGCTGCTGGTCTCCGCCTTCGGCGCGGAACCGGCCTGGTGGAAGCGGTACCGCGGCGGCCGGGTGGGCAAGCTCTGGATCGGCGCCGAGGAGTTCGTCCGGATCCACCAGGAGCTCGACGGGCACATCGAGTCCCCGCTCTGGGTGGGCCGGCCCGGCGCGTCCCGGATCGCGTTCCTCTCCGACCACGAGGGCGTCGGCGAGCTGTACTCCAGCCTCCCGGACGGCACCGACCTGCGCCGCCACACCACCTCGCCGGAGGGCTTCTACGCCCGCACCGCCACCACCGACGGCACCCGGGTGGTCTGGCACAGCGCCGGCGACCTCTGGCTGCTCGACGGCCTGGACGGCCCGGACCAGGCGGCCGCCGCCGAGCCGCGCCGGCTGGACG
Source organism: Kitasatospora sp. NPDC047058 (assembly GCF_040643935.1). Classification (NCBI taxonomy): domain Bacteria; kingdom Bacillati; phylum Actinomycetota; class Actinomycetes; order Kitasatosporales; family Streptomycetaceae; genus Kitasatospora; species Kitasatospora sp. NPDC047058. Next base: position 25,022 of record NZ_JBEYVJ010000034.1, read on the forward strand.
TCCGGCTGGCCGGTCCGCGGGCCGGCCGCCGCCCCCGCCCGGTCCACGCGGCCCACTGGCTGGAGACCGCCGCCCCCGACCGCACCGGCCGGGCCGGCGCCGTCGTGGTCCGCGGCACCGTGCACTGGCTGACCCACCGGGAGGGCCCCGCCCGGGTGCTGGACGAGACGCCGGGCGTGCGCGGCCGGCTGGCCCGGGTGGTGCCCGGCGAGGACGGCGCCCAGGGGGTGCTCTGGGTGACCGACGCCGAGGGCGACGACGCGCTCGAGTACGCCCCCGCCGTGCTGGGCACCGAGCGCCGCCGGCTGGCCGCCGGGCAGCTCGGCCGGGTCCGCGGCCTGCTGGTGTCGCCGGACGGCAAGCAGGCCGCGGTCGGCTCGCACGACGGCCGGGTGCTGCTGGTCGCGCTGGCCGACGGCGCCGTGCACGAGCTGGCCCGCAGCACCGACGGCGAGGTCTCCGGGCTGGCGTTCAGCCCGGACTCGGCCTGGCTGGCCTGGTCGCAGCCGACCCCGGGGCTGGGCGCGTTCTCGCTGCGCCAGATCGTGCTGGCCAACCTGGCCACCCGGACGGTCGGCGAGGTCACCCCGCAGCGCTTCGTCGACACCTCGCCCGCGTTCACCGCGGACGGCAAGCACCTGGCCTTCCTCTCGGTGCGCAACTTCGACCCGGTCTACGACTCGCACGTCTTCGACCTGTCCTTCCCGAACGGCTGCCGCCCGTACCTGGTCACGCTGGCCGCCGACACGCCGTCCCCGTTCGGGCCGCAGCGCGCCGGGCGGCCGGTCGGCGGCGAGGAGGACGAGCCGCGGGGCAAGAAGACCGACGGCGAGGAGGGCTCCGCCGACACGCCGCCGGCCACCCGGGTCGACCTGGACGGCATCGCCGACCGGATCATCCCGTTCCCGGTCGAGGGCGGCCGGTTCGGCAGCCTGAGGGCGGCCAAGGACGGCGTGCTCTGGACGAGGGTCCCGCTGCTCGGCGAGCTCGGCGACGAGGCGGCCTCGCTGGAGGACGAGCGGCCGCGCCCGGCCCTGGAGCGGTTCGACTTCCGCAAGCGCCGCGCCGAGCACCTGGTCGACGGCCTGGACGGCTTCGCGGTCAGCGGCGACGGCACCCGGCTGGCCGTCCTGGACGAGGGCGAGCTGCGGATCGTCCCCGCCGACCACAAGGCGTCCGGGGACGACGACGAGATCGCGGTCGACCTGGAGCGGCTGCGCGTCACCGTCGACCCGGCCGCCGAGTGGCGGCAGATGTTCGACGAGAACGGCCGCCTGATGCGCGACAACTTCTGGCGCCCCGACCTCGCCGGCGTCGACTGGGACGGCGTGCTCGCCCGCTACCGGCCGCTGGTGGACCGGCTCGGTTCGAAGGACGACCTGGTCGACCTGCTCTGGGAGGTGCACGGCGAGCTGGGCACCTCGCACGCCTACGTGCTGCCGCACGGCGTCCACACCGAGGCGGCCCGCCGGCAGGGCAAGCTCGGCGCCGACCTGGTCAAGGACGGCGAGGTCTGGCGGATCGCCCGGATCCTGCCCGGGGAGTCCTCCGACCCGCGGGCCCGCTCGCCGCTGGCCGCGCCCGGCGCCGCCGTCCGCCCGGGCGACGCCGTCCTCGCCGTCAACGGCCGCCCGGTCGACCCGGTCACCGGCCCGGCGCCGCTGCTGGCCGGCACCGCCGGGCAGCCGGTCGAGCTCACCGTGGCCGGCAAGGACGGCACCGACCAGCGCCACCCGGTGGTCGTGCCGCTCGCCGACGACGAACCGCTGCGCTACCACGACTGGGTGGCCGGACGGCGGGCCGTCGTCCGGGAGCTGTCCGGCGGCCGGCTCGGCTACCTGCACGTCCCCGACATGCAGGTGGCGGGCTGGGCGCAGATCCACCGCGACCTGCGCTCGGAGATGGCGAAGGAGGGCGTGGTCGTCGACATCCGGGAGAACCGGGGCGGCCACACCTCGCAGCTGGTGATCGAGAAGCTGGCCCGCCGGATCGTCGGCTGGGACGTCGCCCGGGACATCGCCAGCCCGGTGCCCTACCCCGGCGACGCCCCGCGCGGGCCGGTGGTGGCGCTGGCCGACGAGTACTCCGGCTCGGACGGCGACATCGTCAACGCCGCGATCCAGGCGCTGGGGCTCGGCCCGGTGGTCGGCACCCGGACGTGGGGCGGCGTGATCGGCATCGACAGCCGGTACACGCTGGTCGACGGCACCCTGGTGACCCAGCCCAAGTACGCCTTCTGGATGGAGGGCTACGGCTGGGGAGTGGAGAACCACGGCGTCGACCCGGACGTCGAGGTGCCGATCGCGCCGCACCAGTACGCGGCCGGGGAGGACCCGCAGCTCGCCGAGGGCGTCCGGATCGCCCTGGCCGCACTCGCCGAGACCCCGGCCAAGGCTGCGCCGCCGCTGCCCTGGGAGTAGCCGGCCGGCGAGCGGCGGAGCGGGAGGCCGGACGGGCCGGTCTCCCGCTCCGGGCGGTGAGTAGGATGCGGGGCTGTTCTTGATCACCGCATTCAGCATTCACGGGGGCACGGCAATGGCACAGGGATATCCACCGGGTTCGTACGGTCAGCAGCAGTACGCGCAGAACCCGTACGGCCAGAACCCCTACGGCCAGGAACCGTACAACGGGCAGCCGCAGCAGCCGTACCCGCCGCAGCAGCCGTACCCGGGCCAGCAGCCGTACCCGGGCCAGCCCCCGTACCAGCAGGCCCCGCAGTACCAGCAGCCGTACCCGCCGCAGCAGCAGTACCAGCAGGCCCCGCCCCACCAGGGGCAGCAGCCGTACCCGCAGCCCGCGCCGTACCCGGGGCAGCCCCACGGGCACGCGCCCCGGCCGGACGCCGCCCGGGTGCCCCGGCCGAAGGAGGCGAGCGGGTTCCGGCGCTACCCGGCGATCCTCGTCGACTGGCTGGTCGCCGTCGTGCTGGGCTTCGTCGCCGCCAAGGCCGCCGCCGGTTCGAAGGCCGACCACGCCGGCGCGTACTTCGGCACCCTCCTCGCGGTCGGCTTCGGCGTCTCCTTCGTCAACCAGGTGGTGCTCGGCCGCCTCGCCGGCTTCAGCGTGGGCAAGGGCCTGATGGCGCTCCGGGTGATCCGCAAGAAGGACGGCAGCCGCCCGAACACCCGCCGGCTGACCAAGCGCTGGGCGCTGGGCTTCGTCATCATCGCGGTCTCCCTGATCACCGAGGACTTCGAGGACGACGAGTTCATGGGTGTCCGCGCGGTCCGCTGGAAGCACCTGCGGGAGTACCAGCAGGCGACCGGGCGGCTCGGCTAGCATGCGGCCGTACGCCCCGACCTCCGTTCGTTCCGACCGACCCCGCGAGGAGACCCCGATGGCCGGAGAGCCGCAGCCCGACTGCCTGTTCTGCAAGATCGTGGCCGGCGAGATCCCGGCCACCGTGGTGCGCAAGACCGAGCGCATCCTCGCCTTCCGCGACATCGCCCCGAAGGCCCCGACCCACGTCCTGGTCATCCCGCACGTCCACTACCCGAACGCCGCCGCGCTGGCCGCCGCCGAGCCGGAGATCGCCGGCGAGCTGCTCGCCGAGGCCGGCCGGGTCGCCGAGGACGAGGGGCTGGCGGACTACCGGCTGATCTTCAACACCGGGGCCGGCGCGGGCCAGACCATCTTCCACGCCCACGTCCACGTGCTCGGCGGCATTCCGATGACCGAGCGCATGGTCTGACCGGCGTGTCCCAGCGCGAACTCGTCGTCCTCGGCACCGCCAGCCAGGTGCCGACCCGGCACCGCAACCACAACGGCTACCTGCTGCGCTGGGACGGCGAGGGCCTGCTGTTCGACCCCGGCGAGGGCACCCAGCGGCAGATGCTGCACGCCGGGGTCTCCGCCACCCAGATCACCCGGATCGCCGTCACGCACTTCCACGGCGACCACAGCCTGGGGCTCGCCGGGGTGGTCCAGCGGATCAACCTGGACCGGGTGCCGCACCCGGTGGACGTCTACTTCCCGGCGTCCGGCGAGGTCTACTTCGAGCGGCTGCGGTACGCCACCGCGTACCACGAGACGGCCGTGCTGCGCCCGCGCCCGATCGAGGAGCCGGGACCGCTGCCCGCCCCCGGCGCCCGGTTCGCGCTGGACGCCGTCCGGCTCTCGCACCCGGTCGAGTCCTTCGGCTACCGGCTCACCGAGCCGGACGGCCGCCGGCTGGTGCCCGAGCGGCTCGCCGCCCTGGGCATCGCCGGCCCGGACGTCGGCCGGCTCCAGCACCAGGGCGCGATCGAGCGGGACGGCCGGCGGGTCACCCTGGACCAGGTCAGCGAGCCCCGGCCCGGCCAGCGCTTCGCCTTCGTGATGGACACCCGGCTCTGCGAGGGCGTCCACGAGCTCGCCGAGGGCGCCGACCTGCTGGTCATCGAGTCGACCTTCACCGACGCCGACGCCCGGCTCGCCGAGGACCACGGCCACCTCACCGCCGGCCAGGCCGCCAAGGTCGCCGCCGAGGCGGGGGCCCGCACCCTCGTCCTCACCCACTTCTCCCAGCGCTACCCGGACCTCGGCCAGCACCTGGCCGACGCACGCAAGCACTTCGACGGCCCGATCGTGCTTGCCGAGGACCTCGCCCGGGTATCCGTACCGCCCAGACGACTGCCGTGAGGCCGGGTCGCCGGCGGGCGGAAAACCGCTCGCGCCGCCCCGCGATCTGCCGGAGCATCGTCGGGTGCGGCCCGGCCGCCCGCCGCGGCGATCACGCTCGCGGCGTACCCTGGTGCCCCGGAGAGACCGAGCGGCCCACGAGACACGGAATGGGATGAGGCAGGCCCCAGCGCCGACCTATGAGTGACACATCGCAGACCCGTACGAACGGACAGTCGCGGCCCGACCCGGCCGACGACGGCCGTGTCAGCGCCCGGATCGTCATCCCCGAGAAGCACCCGATGGTCACCCTGCTCGGCACCGCGGACTCGCTGCTCCGGGTGATCGAGCAGGGCTTCCCCGCCGCCGACATCCACGTCCGCGGCAACGAGGTGACCGCCACCGGGGAGCGCGCCGAGGTCGCCCTCGTCCAACAGCTCTTCAACGAGATGATGCTGGTGCTGCGCACCGGCCAACCCCTGACGGAGGACTCCGTGGAGCGCTCCATCGCCATGCTCCGGAGCGCCGCGGACGACCCGGACAGCCCGGCGCCGTCCCAGGTGTTCACCGCGAACATCCTGTCCAACCGGGGCCGCACCATCCGCCCCAAGACCCTCAACCAGCAGCGCTACGTCGAGGCGATCGACAAGCACACGATCGTCTTCGGCCTCGGCCCCGCGGGCACCGGCAAGACCTACCTGGCCATGGCCAAGGCCGTCCAGGCCCTCCAGGCCAAGGAGGTCAACCGGATCATCCTGACCCGCCCGGCCGTCGAGGCGGGGGAGCGGCTGGGCTTCCTGCCCGGCACCCTCTACGAGAAGATCGACCCGTACCTGCGCCCGCTCTACGACGCGCTGCACGACATGATGGACCCGGACTCCATCCCGCGCCTGATGGCGGCCGGCACCATCGAGGTCGCCCCGCTCGCCTACATGCGCGGCCGCACCCTCAACGACGCCTTCATCATCCTCGACGAGGCCCAGAACACCTCGCCCGAGCAGATGAAGATGTTCCTCACCCGCCTCGGGTTCAACTCCCGGGTGGTCGTCACCGGCGACACCAGCCAGATCGACCTCCCCGGCGGCACCCGCAGCGGCCTCAAGGTCGTCCAGGAGATCCTGGCCGACGTGCCCGACATCCACTTCTCCGTCCTCACCAGCACCGACGTGGTCCGCCACAAGCTGGTCGGCCGGATCGTGGACGCGTACGAGCGCTGGGACGCCCGGCAGGAGGCCGGGGAGAGCACCCCGCAGGCCGCCCGCAAGACCGCCCAGCGCCGGCCCGGCAAGACCACCGCGCCGCGCGCACCCCGACAGTCCCATCGCACCGAAAGCTGAGTAACCAGCCCGTCATGTCGATCGACATCGCCAACGAGTCCGGTTGGGACGCCGACGAGGAAGCCATCCTCGACGTCGCCCGCTACGCCCTGGACAAGATGCGGATCCACCCGCAGTCCGAACTGTCCGTGATCCTGGTGGACGGTGCGGCGATGGAGGAGCTGCACATCCAGTGGATGGACCTCCCGGGCCCCACCGACGTGATGTCCTTCCCGATGGACGAGCTGCGCCCCGGCAAGGAGGGCGAGGAGCTGCCGCAGGGCCTGCTCGGCGACATCGTGCTCTGCCCCGAGGTCGCCGAGCAGCAGGGCAAGGCGGCGCCGTCCAAGCACTCGATGGACGAGGAGCTGCAGCTGCTCACCGTCCACGGGGTGCTGCACGTGCTCGGCTACGACCACGAGGAGCCGGACGAGGAGGAGGAGATGTTCGGCCTCCAGAAGGCGATCCTCGACGGCTGGCGGGCCGGCCGCGGCCTCGGCGGCATCTCCCCCGCCCCCACCACCCACTGAGCGCGGAGCCCGAACCCCTGTGAGTGGTGAGAGTACGAGCTTCATCCTCGGTGCCGTGCTGCTCGTCGTCCTCGGCTGGCTGGCCGCGTGCGCCGAGGCGGGCATCTCCCGGGTCTCCCGGTTCCGTGCGGAGGAGGCGGTCCGCGCCGGGCGGCGGGGCTCGGCCCGGCTGCTGACCGTGGCCTCCGACCCGATCCGCTACCTCAACCTGGCCACCCTGATCCGGGTGGCCAGCGAGATGGGGGCGGCCGTCCTGGTCACCGTCGTCTGCGTGCGGAACCTGGACACCACCTGGCAGGCCGTGCTGCTGGCGTTCGGCGTGATGGTGCTGGTGTCCTTCGTCGCGGTCGGCGTCTCGCCGCGCACGATCGGGCGCCAGCACCCGCTGACCACCTCGACCGCGGCCTCCTACGTGCTGCTGCCGCTGGCCGCGGTGCTCGGCCCGATCCCGCGGCTGCTGATCCTGCTCGGCAACGCGCTGACCCCCGGCAAGGGGTACAAGGAGGGCCCGTTCGCCTCCGAGGCGGAGCTGCGCGCCCTGGTCGACCTGGCCGAGAAGAACGACGTGATCGAGGACGAGGAGCGCCGGATGGTGCACTCGGTCTTCGAGCTGGGCGACACCATCGTCCGCGAGGTGATGGTGCCGCGCACCGACCTGGTGATGATCGAGCGGCACAAGACCGTCCGGCAGGCGCTCACCCTGGCGCTGCGCTCCGGCTTCTCGCGCATCCCGGTGGTCGGCGACAACGAGGACGACGTGGTCGGCATCGTCTACCTCAAGGACCTCGTGCGCCGCACCCACATCAACCGGGAGTCCGAGTCCGAGGAGGTCGGCACCGTGATGCGGCCGGCCGTCTTCGTCCCGGACTCCAAGGCGGCCGGCGACCTGCTGCGCGAGATGCAGCAGCGCCGCTCGCACGTGGCGATCGTGATCGACGAGTACGGCGGCACCGCCGGGCTGGTCACCATCGAGGACATCCTGGAGGAGATCGTCGGCGAGATCACCGACGAGTACGACCGGGAGATCGCGCCGGTCGAGGACCTCGGGGACGGCTCCTACCGGATCACCGCCCGGCTGCTGGTCGAGGACCTCGGCGAGCTGTTCGGCATCGAGCTGGAGGACGAGGACGTCGAGACCGTCGGCGGCCTGCTCGCCAAGCACCTCGGGCGGGTGCCGATCCCGGGCTCGTCCTGCGAGATCCCGGTTCCCGAGGCGGCGGTCACCGACCTGACCGGGATCCGGCTCATCGCGGAGAGCTCCGCCGGCCGCCGCAACCGGGTCGGCTCCATGGTCGCGACCCCGGTGAGCCGCTCCGCCGACTCCGGCGAGGACTTCGGCGAGTAGCGTCCCGGCCGCCGCGGGGCGACGATGAGGGCATGACTCATCTACTGCGTGCGGAGTACGGCCCGCAGGGCGCGGCGGGCGGGGCCACGTCCTGGCACGTGGTGCGGGACGGCGATCCGGCCACCGCGCTGTGCGGGCGCACCATGCCGGACGACGCCGAGACCCGGCCGGAGCAGGAGTGGGGGACCGGGCTCCGGTGCTGCCAGCAGTGCGGCTCGTTGTACATGCACGAGGTGCCGCACATGCAGGGAAGCCACCCCTACAGCTAGGCGGAGGTCACCATGAAGCTGCAAGACGAACTGCCCGTCGACCACAAGCTCGTCACGGTCTGGCGGATCGGGGCGGGGCTCGGGGGGGTCTTCCTGATCGTGTTCGGCTGCCTCGGGCTGGCCGGCCACTCGGGCTTCCTGAACACGACCGGTGACGAGGTCGCCGGGCTCTCCACCAACGGGGCGCTCAGCATCCTCTCCATCGTGGCGGGCGGGGTCCTGGTGCTCGGCGCGGTGATCGGCGGGAACGTCGCCGCCAACGTGAACATGGCGGTGGGCGTGCTGTTCGTGCTCTCCGGCTTCTACGGGCTGACGGTGCTCGGCCGGCCGGACGCCAACATCCTGAACTTCCGGATGTCCAACGTGCTGTTCGCCTTCATCTTCGGGCTGGTGATCACCACCTTCGGGATGTACGGGCGGGTCAGCAGCCACCTGCCGCACGACAATCCGTACTGGCGCAAGCGGGCCGAGGGCGAGGAGCCGCTGCCGTCCGGTCCCAAGACCTTCGTGAAGGTGTTGCGGCCCGGGCCGCCCAACCCGATCGGCCACTGAGCCGTTGATCAGCTGAGCCACTGAGCCACTGAGCCACTGGGCCGCCGGCCGGGGCCGCGGCCTATGCTCGGCGGCATGAGTGACATCGTCGAGCTCGACCCCGAAGACAAGAAGATCATCACCCTGGCCCGCTCCGCCCGCGCCCGCAACGGCGTCGCTGAGGGGGCCGCGGTGCGTGACGAGACCGGGCGCACCTACGTGGCCGGGACGGTGGCGCTGGAGTCGCTGCGGCTCAGCGCGCTGCAGACGGCGGTGGCGATGGCGGTGGCCAGCGGCGCGAAGTCGCTGGAGGCGGCGGCCGTGGTGAGCGAGGCGGGCGAGCCGGCCGAGGCCGACCTGGCGGCGGTGCGTGACCTCGGCGGGGCCGGGACGCCGGTGCTGCTGGCCGGGCCGGACGGGGTGCTGAAGGTGTCGGCCGAGGCCTGCTGAGGCCTGCCGGGCGGCCCGGCGAAGCGCCGGCACACGTGCCCGTGTGTTCAGCCGATAATCTCACCGAGGGGTTTCGGTGAGGGGGCTGGGTACATGGGGGCGATGGCGTTCTTCGCCGGGCTGCTGCTGTTCGTGATGGGGATGGGCAAGTGGCAGGAGACCGGCTCGCCCTGGTGGCTCTGGGGCTCGCTCGCCTTCCTCCTGCTGGTGGTGGTCACCGCGCTCACCTCACGCCCCGGCGGCAAGGGCTGACACCGGCCGGCGGCGGGCCCGGACGGCAGCGCTCCGTCCATCAGGGAGAATGGTGCGCATGAGTGCCCCTTCCTCCTCGTACCGCTCCGGCTTCGCGTGCTTCGTCGGCCGGCCCAACGCGGGCAAGTCGACCCTGACCAACGCCCTGGTGGGGACGAAGGTCGCGATCACCTCCGACCGCCCGCAGACCACCCGGCACACCGTCCGCGGCATCGTGCACCGCCCGGACGCCCAGCTCGTCCTGGTCGACACCCCCGGCCTGCACAAGCCCCGCACCCTGCTCGGCGAGCGCCTCAACGACCTGGTCCGCAGCACCTGGGCCGAGGTCGACGTGATCGGCTTCTGCCTGCCCGCCGACCAGAAGCTCGGCCCCGGCGACAAGTTCATCGCCAAGGAACTCGCCGAGATCAAGAAGACCCCCAAGGTGGCCATCGTCACCAAGACCGACCTGGTCGACTCCAAGCGGCTGGCCGAGCAGCTGATCGCGATCCATCAGCTCGGCGTCGAGCTGGGCATCGAGTGGGCCGAGATCATCCCGGTCTCCGCCGTCGGCGACAAGCAGGTGGACCTGGTCGCCGAGCTGATCACCAAGCTGCTCCCCGAGGGCATGCCGCTCTACCCGGACGGCGACCTCACCGACGAGCCCGAGCAGATCATGGTCGCGGAGCTGATCCGCGAGGCGGCGCTGGAGGGCGTCCGGGACGAGCTGCCGCACTCGCTGGCCGTGGTGGTCGAGGAGATGCTCCCGCGCGAGGGCCGCCCCGCGGACCGCCCGCTGCTGGACATCCACGCCAACGTCTACATCGAGCGGCAGAGCCAGAAGGCCATCGTGATCGGCGCCAAGGGCTCCCGGCTCAAGCACGTCGGCACCACCGCCCGCAAGCACATCGAGGCGCTGCTCGGCACGCCGGTCTACCTGGACCTGCACGTCAAGGTGGCCAAGGACTGGCAGCGGGACCCGAAGCAGCTGCGCAAGCTGGGCTTCTGACGCGCCGTCGCGGGCCTCAGCTCCCCTCGCGCAGCACCAGGGAGACCAGCTCCCGCTGCGAGTCGGTGAGCTTGGGGTCGGCGCAGTGCACGGTGCGGCCGTCCACCGTGATCTCGTAGTGGAAACCGTCCGGCACCCCGTACGAGGGTGCGCGCAGCCCGCCCGCGACGGCCTCGCGGGCGAGTGCGTGCACGTGCGGGGCGTCCGTCCGCTCGGTGGTGTCGAGCTCCGCGTGGCGGACGATGCCCGCGAGGCCGCCGGTCCGGGTCACCTGGATACGCATGGTGTCCATGGTGCTACGCAGGGATGGTTGTTTGCCGGGTTTTTTCCGGACCTTGACCTTCGGGCGCCTTAAGTCCGGCTCAACCCCGGCTCAACGGGTTCGGGCGGTTCGGGCGGGTGGTACGGGCGGGTCAGCCGGCGCTGATGCCCACCTGTGCCCACGCCGCCGTCACGGTGTCGGCGACCGCCGGTTCCGGGTAGCGGGCCCTGGCGGCCGCGACGGTGGCCCGGGCGAAGGCGGTGAAGTCGGCCGTCGCGGGCAGCCGGCGGCCGGTCAGCGCGTCGTACCAGATCCGCCCGGCCCGCTCCCAGGCCGGGCCGCCGAGGGCGGTGGCCAGCAGGTAGAAGGCGTGGTTGGGGATGCCGGAGTTGATGTGCACGCCGCCGTTGTCCTGGGCGGTGCGCACGTAGTCGCGCAGGTGGGCCGGCTGCGGGTCCTTGCCGAGCCGGGGGTCGTCGTACGCGGTGCCCGGGGCCTTCATCGAGCGCAGCGCCACCCCCTGCACCCCGGGGGCGAGCAGCCCGGCGCCGATCAACCAGTCCGCGTCGGCGGCGTCCTGGCGGAGCGCGAACTGCTTGACCAGTGAGCCGAAGACGTCGGAGACGGACTCGTTGAGCGCGCCCGACTGGCCGTGGTACTCCAGCCCGGCGGTGAACTGGGTGACGCCGTGGGTGAGTTCGTGGCCGATGACGTCGATGCAGGCGGTGAAGTCGCCGAACACCACGCCGTCGCCGTCCCCGAAGACCATGCGCCGGCCGTCCCAGAAGGCGTTGTCGTAGTGGAGCCCGTAGTGGACGGTGGCGTCCAGGCGCAGGCCCTGGTCGTCGATCGAGCGGCGGCCGTACGCGTCGGCGAACAGCGCGTGGGTGGCGCCGAGGCCGTCGTAGGCGTGGTTGACGGACCCGTCGGTGACGGGGTCCTGGCCCTCCCGGCGGACGGTGCGGCCGGGCAGCCGTTCGGAGTGGCCGGCGTCCGCGATCACCCGCTCCAGGGCGGTGGAGCCGGGCTGGCCGGGGACGGCGGTGAGGCGGGCCGTGCGGTGCACGGCGTCCAGGGCGAGGGAGCGGGCGGCGGGCTCGTGACCGTCCTCGGCGAGGCGGTCCAGGACGTACGGCGGGACGATCGTGCAGAGCGGCACGGCGGCAGTCATGTGGCCAAGAGTGAGGCTTCGGTGACCACTTGTCACTGGCATGGACAGAACCGATCGCCGTCTCAAGGAGTGGAATGTCGGGCCGGGTCACTTCGGGGGCGCGCGGCCCTGGGTTACGCTGGAGCACATCATGCGCAATGGGCTGCTTCTTCTTATCTGCCGCGTCGAGGGCCTGTAGTCCACCAAGGGCCGGCTCCCTCGCCGCGGGGACTGTGCTGTGCGCGTAGGAAATCGGGCGACCCAACGAGGGGTCGTGAGCGGCAGCAGGCCGGCCAGTCGGGTGTCCACCTCACCCCGACGAGCCCCGCATCCACAGGAAGCCGAGAGTCACCTCCATGACCGAGCAGAGCTCCGCCGCGTCCATCCCCGCCGCTCGCGCCTTCGTCGACCGTCCGACCCCGATCACCGCCGCGAGCGTGCGCCAGCAGCCCTCGGGCATGCGCCACGGCCGCTACCTGCCGTTCGGCACCGTCGACCTGGCGGACCGCACCTGGCCGTCGAAGGTGATCACCAAGGCGCCGCGCTGGCTGTCCACCGACCTGCGGGACGGCAACCAGGCGCTGATCGACCCGATGTCCCCCGCCCGCAAGCGGAAGATGTTCGACCTGCTGGTGAAGATGGGCTACAAGGAGATCGAGGTCGGCTTCCCCTCCTCCGGGGCGACCGACCACGCCTTCGTCCGGTCGCTGATCGAGGAGGGTGCGATCCCCGAGGACGTCACCATCTCGGTGCTGACGCAGGCCCGCGAGGAGCTGATCGAGAAGACCGTCGAGTCGCTGGTCGGCGCCCCGCGCGCGACCGTCCACCTGTACAACGCGACCGCCCCGCTGTTCCGCCGGGTGGTGTTCCGCAACGACAAGGCGGCCACCAAGGCGATCGCCACCGACGGCACCCGGCTGGTGATGGAGTACGCCGAGAAGCTGCTGGGCGACGACACCGTCTTCGGCTACCAGTACTCGCCGGAGATCTTCGTCGACACCGAGCTGGACTTCGCGCTGGAGGTCTGCGAGGCGGTGATGGACGTCTGGCAGCCGGGCGAGGGCCGCGAGATCATCCTGAACCTGCCGGCCACCATCGAGCGGGCCACCCCGAACGTCCAGGCGGACCAGTTCGAGTGGATGTCGCGCAACCTGTCGCGCCGTGAGCACGTCTGCCTGTCGGTGCACCCGCACAACGACCGCGGCACCGCCGTCGCCTCCGCCGAGCTGGCCTACATGGCCGGCGCGGACCGCATCGAGGGCTGCCTGTTCGGGCAGGGCGAGCGGACCGGCAACGTCGACCTGGTGACCCTGGGCATGAACCTGTTCTCGCAGGGCGTCGACCCGCAGATCGACTTCTCCGACATCGACGAGGTGCGCCGCACCGCCGAGTACTGCAACCAGATGGAGGTGCACCCGCGCCACCCGTACGCCGGCGACCTGGTGTACACCTCCTTCTCCGGCTCGCACCAGGACGCGATCAAGAAGGGCTTCGACGCCCTGGAGGCCGACGCCCGGGCGGCCGGCGTCCCGGTGGAGGAGCACGCCTGGGGCGTGCCGTACCTGCCGATCGACCCGAAGGACGTCGGCCGCACCTACGAGGCGGTCATCCGGGTCAACAGCCAGTCCGGCAAGGGCGGCGTCGCGTACGTCCTGAAGAACGACCACAAGCTGGACCTGCCGCGCCGGATGCAGATCGAGTTCTCCCGGATCATCCAGGCCAAGACCGACGCCGAGGGCGGCGAGGTCACCCCGGCCGAGATCTGGCGGGTCTTCGAGGACGAGTACCTGCCGACCACCGGCAACCCGTGGGGCCGGATCGCGCTGAGCGGTTCGCGCACCCTGACCACCGAGGACGGGCGGGACGCGCTGATCGCCGGGGCCCTGGTGGACGGCACGCCGGTGACCCTGACCGGTACCGGCAACGGCCCGGTCTCCGCGTTCGCCGACGCGCTGGCCCAGATCGGCGTGGACGTCCGGGTGCTGGACTACGCCGAGCACGCGCTGAGCGAGGGCGGCGACGCCCAGGCGGCCGCGTACGTCGAGTGCGCGGTGGACGGCAAGGTGCTGTGGGGCGTGGGCATCGACAACAACACCGTGCTGGCCTCGCTGAAGGCGATGACCAGTGCCGTCAACCGCGCGCAGCGCGGGTAGTTCGTACGAGTGGCAGTCGGCGGGCCGTCCTCCGGGGCGGCCCGCCGGCGTTCCGCCGGGCGCGGGCCCGGCAGTGTGTCCTGCGCCACATTTTTTCGCTCCGGAAGCCGTTCGGGGTACTGACACGTGCCGGTAACCGTGGCAACATCGACGCACCGGAGAACCGGGTCGGTGGGACGGCCCCGGTGTCCGGTCGCGTGACCTGCCCATTGTTGTGCAGGCCGCCTGCCGTGTCTGGGGAGTGGCGCCGTGACAGGGTTGTGGGGTGTTCGTCCGCGGTGGCGGACCGACGTTCTCGGTGACTTCTTCTGCCCGGGCTGCGGCGGGGACCGCAACTACCGCCGGCAGCACGGCCGGCGGTGGCTGCGGCTGCTCGGCACCCCGGTGGTGCCGCTCGGCCCGGTGATCGGCAGCGTGCAGTGCACCACCTGCCACGGCCGGTACGGCGTGGAGAGCCTGGAACAGCCCACCTGCGTCCGCCTCGGCGGGATGCTGCGCGATGCCCGGTACACCGTGGCGCTGGCCCTGCTGGCGGCCGGCGGCACCGCGCACCGGGCGGCCCGCGAGGCCGCCTGCACGGCCGTCCGGGAGGCCGGGTTCGAGGACTGCGGCGAGGCCCAGGTGCTGGCGGCGCTGGCCGCGCTCTCCGGCCTCGGCGGGGAGCTCCACGACGCGCACGACCTCGGGGCGCCGCCCGGCCGGGGGCCGGGGGAGGCCGGCGGCCTGGCCGTGGAACTGCACGCGGTGCTCGAACCGCTCGCCCCGCACCTCGCCCACCAGGGGCGGGAGCGGCTGCTGTTGGAGGGCGCGGCGATCGCGCTGGCGGACGGGCGCTACCTGCCGCAGGAGCGCGAGGCGCTGGCCGCGGTGGGGCGCTGTCTGGACCTGCCGCAGCCCCGGGTCGGCGAGCTGCTGGAGGCGGCCACCCGCGCCCCGCGCTGAGGCACCGCGCCCGCGCCCCGCGCCGAGGCGCCGCGCCCCCCGTCACCCCTCGTCCCGTGAACCGCTCCGGACCCCCACAACACGGGCCCGCACTCCCCCCTTCCGGGCCCGCCGTGACCCGCACCGACCGGGCACACCCCCACGGGCCCCGGTGCGGGCCACACGGCTGCCGCCGGTCCCGCGCTCCTGCGCTCCTGCGCGACAATGGTGGGATGTCCGTACTGTTTGAGGCCGTCGCATGAGCCTGTTCCGGGACGACGGCGTCGTGCTCCGGGCGCAGAAGCTCGGTGAGGCCGACCGGATCATCACCCTGCTCACCCGCCAGCACGGCAAGGTGCGTGCGGTGGCGCGCGGGGTGCGCAAGACCAAGTCCAAGTTCGGCGCCCGGCTGGAGCCGTTCTCGCACGTCGACGTGCAGTTCTTCAGCCGGGGGAGTGAGCTGATCGGCCGCGGGCTGCCGCTCTGCACCCAGGTGGAGACGATCGCCCCGTACGGCGGCCCGATCGTCGCCGACTACGGGCGCTACACCGCCGGGACGGCGATGCTGGAGACGGCCGAGCGGTTCGCCGAGAACGAGGGCGAGCCGGCCGTCCAGCAGTACCTGCTGCTGGTGGGCGGCCTGCGCACGCTCGCCGCCGGGCTGCACGAGTCGCACCTGGTGCTGGACGCCTTCCTGCTCAGGTCGCTCGCGGTGAACGGGTACGGCGCGAGCTTCACCGACTGCGCCAAGTGCGGCCTGGAGGGCCCGAACCGGTTCTTCTCGCTCCAGGCGGGCGGCGTGCTGTGCGGGGACTGCCGAGTGCCCGGATGTGCCGTACCCTCCCCTGAGACACTGGTACTGCTCGGCGCGCTGCTGTCAGGGGACTGGCAGACGGCCGACACCTGCGAGCCGAGGTACTGGCGGGAGGGCAGCGGCCTGGTCGCGGCCTATCTGCAGTGGCACCTGGAGCGGGGCATCCGCTCGATGAGATACGTGGAGAAGTGAGCACATGGCAGCGCGACGGCTCTTCGGCGGCGGCAAGCAGCGGGCGTACGTCCCCCCGACCCCGCACCCCAGTGGCGCCCAGCCCCCGAAGATCCCCGGCGAGCTGGTCCCCGACCACGTCGCGATCGTGATGGACGGCAACGGCCGCTGGGCCAAGGAGCGCGGGCTGCCGCGCACCGAGGGCCACAAGGTCGGCGAGAGCGTCGTGCTGGACGTCCTCGGGGGCGCGATCGAGCTCGGCGTGAAGAACATCTCGCTGTACGCGTTCTCCACCGAGAACTGGAAGCGCTCGCCCGACGAGGTGAAGTTCCTGATGAACTTCAACCGGGACGTCATCCGCCGCCGCCGCGACGAGATGGACGCGATGGGCGTGCGGATCCGCTGGGCCGGCCGGATGCCGAAGCTGTGGAAGAGCGTCGTCCAGGAGCTCCAGGTCGCCGAGGAGCAGACCAAGGGGAACGACGCCGTGACGCTGTACATGTGCGTCAACTACGGCGGCCGGGCCGAGATCACGGACGCCACGGCGGCCATCGCGGCCGACGTCGCGAGCGGGAGGCTGGACCCGAAGAAGGTCAACGAGAAGACCATCGCCAAGTACCTGTACCACCCGGACATGCCGGACGTGGACCTCTTCCTGCGCCCGAGCGGCGAGCAGCGGACGTCCAACTTCCTGCTCTGGCAGTCCGCGTACGCCGAGTTCGTGTTCCAGGACGTGCTCTGGCCGGACTTCGACCGCCGGGACCTCTGGCGGGCCTGCGAGCAGTACGCGATGCGCGACCGCCGGTTCGGCGGGGCGATCCCGAACGACGTGGCGGGGGCTCCGGGGCTGCCGGTCGCCTACTTCGCCGAGATGGCACGCGCCGCCACCAGCGCCGCCCTCGGCCGCGGCTACGCACTGGTGGTGCTGCCCGCCTCCTCCCGGCACGAC
>NZ_JBEYVJ010000035.1:0-40532 GCF_040643935.1 Kitasatospora sp. NPDC047058
CCTGGACGCGCTGGGCGTGAAGCTGACCACGCTGACCCAGGACCAGGCCGACTACATCGGCGTCCCGGTCGAGGGCCCGTACAAGGCGGATTGCACGCCCGCGATCAGTGCACGCCCTCGAACAGGCTCGTCACCGAGCCCTCCTCGAAGACCTCGCGGATCGCGGCCGCGATCGACGGGGCGATGGACAGCGTGGTGATCTTGTCCATCTGCAGCTCGGCCGGGGTCGGCAGGGTGTTGGTGAACACGAACTCGCTGACCCGGGAGTTCTTCAGGCGGTCGGCCGCCGGGCCGGAGAGCACCCCGTGGGTGGCCGCCACCAGCACGTCCGCGGCGCCGTTCTCGAACAGCGCGTCGGCCGCGGCGCAGATCGTGCCGGCGGTGTCGATCATGTCGTCGACCAGGACGCAGACCCGGCCCTTGACGTCACCGACCACCTCGGCCGACAGGATCGTGTTCGCCTGCGTCATGTCACGGCGCTTGTGGATGATCGCCAGCGGCGCGTCCAGGCGGTCGCACCACTGGTCCGCGACCTTCACCCGGCCGGCGTCCGGCGAGACGATGGTCAGCTTCGAGCGGTCCACCCGCTCGCCGACGTAGTCGGCCAGCAGCGGCAGCGCGAACAGGTGGTCGACCGGACCCTCGAAGAAGCCCTGGATCTGCGCGGTGTGCAGGTCCACCGCCATCAGCCGGTCCGCACCCGCCTGACGCAGCAGGTCCGCGACCAGGCGGGCGGAGATCGGCTCCCGGCCCAGGTGCTTCTTGTCCTGGCGGGCGTACCCGTAGAACGGCAGGATCGCGGTGATGCTCCGGGCGGAGGCCCGCTTCAGAGCATCGATCATGATCAACTGCTCCATGATCCACTGGTTGATGGGAGCCGTGTGGCTCTGCATCACGAAGCAGTCCGCCCCGCGCGCCGACTCCAGGAAGCGGACGTAGATCTCACCGTTGGCGAAGTCCAGCGCCTTGGTCGGGACCAGGTCCGTCTCCAGCGCCTCGGCCACCTCCCTCGCCAGCTCCGGGTGGGCACGGCCGGAGAAGAGCTTCAGCTTCTTCTCACCCGACGTCGTGATCCCGCTCACTGCACCGTCTCCTCGCGTTGCTGACGCTGAACCCGCCGCACCGCAGACAGGCGCGAGCCCGCTGGCGATAGGGGTCGGGGATTGTCGGTACGCCTGGACACGGGCCTAAGCCCCATGGCGCACGTATGTCCCCAAGGTTACGCGCCCGCGCAGAAACCGTCCGCCCCGGGACCGCCCCTCGGACCACCGCCGGCCCTCACGCCTCCCCGGACTCCTCCGTCGCGGCGGCGGCCGCGGCGGCCGACGTGGTGCCGGGGCGCTTGCGCTCCACCCAGCCCGGAATGTTGCGCTGCTGCGCGCGGGCCACGCCCAGTGCGCCCGGCGGAACGTCGGTGGCGATCACCGAGCCGGCCGCGGTGTACGCGCCGTCGCCGACGGTGACCGGGGCGATGAACATGTTGTCGGAGCCGGTGCGGCAGTGGGCCCCGATGACCGTGCGGTGCTTGTTCACGCCGTCGTAGTTCACCGTGACCGAGGCCGCGCCGATGTTGGTGCCCTCGCCGATGGTCGCGTCCCCGATGTAGGAGAGGTGCGGCACCTTGGCGCCCTCGCCCAGCTCCGAGTTCTTCACCTCGACGTACGTGCCGACCTTCGCCTTGCGGGCCAGCTTCGCCCCCGGCCGCAGGTACGCGTACGGGCCGGCGGCCGCGAAGTCGCCCACCTCGGCGGAGTCCGCCGTGGTGTTGCTCACACGGGCCCCCGCGCCGATCCGGGTGTCCTTGAGCGTCGAGTTCGGGCCCACCTCGCAGCCCTCGCCCAGGTGGGTGCGGCCCTGCAGCTGCGTACCGGGCAGCACCACCGCGTCCGGCTCGAAGGTCACCTGGACGTCGATCCAGGTGGTCGCCGGGTCCACCACGGTGACACCCGCGCGCATCGCCCGCTCCAGCAGGCGGTCGTTCAGCAGCCGGCGGGCCTGCGCCAGCTGCACCCGGTCGTTGATGCCCAGGATGTCCCGGTAGTCCGCGGCCACCACGGCACCGACCCGGTGGCCGGCCGTCCGCAGGATCTCCAGGGTGTCGGTGAGGTACTCCTCGCCCTGCACGTTGTCGGTGGTGACCCGGGAGAGCGCCTCGGCCAGCAGCTTGGCGTCGAAGGCGAAGACACCGGAGTTGATCTCCGCGATCGTCCGCTGGGCGTCCGAGGCGTCCTTCTCCTCGACGATCGCCGCGACCGCGCCGTCCGCCTCGTCCCGCAGGATCCGCCCGTAGCCGAACGGGTCCGGCACCACGGCGGTCAGCACGGTGACGCCGTTGCCCTGCTCGGTGTGCGCGGCGGCGAGCGCGCCCAGCGTCCCACCGGTCAGCAGCGGCGCGTCCCCGGTGGTGACGATCACCGTGCCGTCCAGCTCCACACCGTCCGCGGCCAGCGCCTCCAGCGCCGTCCGCACGGCGTGCCCGGTGCCCTTCTGCTCCGCCTGCACCACGGCACGCGCCGCGGGGTGGTGCGCCGCCAGGTGCTCCTGCACCTTCTCCCGCATGTGCCCGATCACCACGACCAGCTGCTGCGGCATCAGCTCCTCGGCCGCCGCCACCGCATGACCGACCAGCGACCGCCCGCACACCTCGTGCAGCACCTTGGGCAGGCTGTTCGACTTCATCCTGGTCCCGCCACCGGCGGCGAGCACGACAACGGCGGCAGGAGAAATGGCGCTCACGGGTGGAGGCTCCTCAGTCGGTTCACAGGGAGGGCAGACAGACCAGAGAGCGGATCTGCACGTCTACGCCCTGGCGCCTAGAGGATAACCGGGGCAAGGAAACGGCCAGCTTGGCCTGGATCTGACGGCCCCAGCCACACGCAATGCTCCGCCGGATGGACTCGAACCATCACTGCAAGGCTCCAAAGGCCTGCGGGCTGCCAATTACCCCACGGCGGATAGTTGGTCAGACCCTACCCGAGTCCTCCCTGCGCTGTGTATCAGCTACGCCCATCCACCAGCCTTCGATGCGACGGTAGAGGTCGGCGCTCCCCAGCACAGTCACGACCAAGCAGCCGTGGTAGCCCTCGCCAGTGTTCTTCCGCGCCGTCTTCGCACTGTGGCGCTTGAGCGTCGTCCGCTGGAAGTCCTCGGGCGGCACGCCCGTCTTGTCCGACCAGTAGCGCCGGGCTGCCACCGCATCCGCCGTCTCATGGATCATCACCCGCAGCCGCCACCGGCTGCGGCAGACTCCCAGCAACGCCAGCCAGTTCAGGAAGAGTGCCACCACGTCCGGATCACTGTTCACGAACTGCACGTGCTCACGGCGGTCGTACGGCTTGTCCTTCGTCCCCTCGGCCCAGTAGAACCCCACGCCGAGCAGAAAGAGCTCCCGGTCACTCATCGGGCCGATCTCGGCTCTCGCTGCTGCCTTCGTCGCCTGCCGCTCCTCCTCTCGCCGCTTGCGCACCGGCCCCCAGCGGGTCTCGGCCGCCTTCCGCATCCGCTCCCGGCTCGGCCTCGGCGCCGGGAGGTCCCTCACCCACAGGGATATCGAGCTCTTCGACACCCCCAGCTCGGCCTGGATCTCGTCGTAGGTCCGCCCCTCGCGTCGGAGGCGGCGGGCGGCTTCGCGCTGCTCGGTCTTGGCTCGCATGCGGCGAGTCTGTGTGCGAGTGGTCCCGACACGGAGCGAATCCGCACTTCATCCATCCAGTCGGGTGAATTCACTCAAGCGCCCGCCACCGTGTATTCCCCTCGCCGCCGGGCACAACCTACGATGCCGTAGGTTACGCCAACGTAGCCTCCGCCCCCCACGCCCTCGAGGGACCCCCATGACCATCCAGGCCGGCGAGGCGCGCACCGACACCGCGCACTCCATCGACCCCGCCCCGACGCTGCTCTCCGCCACCCGCGGCGGGGAGCGGCAGGGGCTCGCCGAGCGGGTCGCGCTCGGGCTGTTCATCGCCGTGCCCTTCGCCGCCCTGGTGGCCGCCGTCCCGGTGGCCTGGGGCTGGGGACTGGGCTGGACCGACCTCGCGATCGCCACCGTCATGTACTTCCTCACCTGCCACGGCATCACGATCGGCTACCACCGCTACTTCACCCACGGCGCCTTCAAGGCCAACAAGGCCCTGCGGGTGGCGCTGGCGATCGCCGGCAGCCTGGCGATCGAGGGGCCGCTGGTGCGCTGGGTGGCCGACCACCGCAAGCACCACCGGTTCAGCGACAAGGACGGCGACCCGCACTCGCCGTGGCGCTACGGCGAGACCGTCCCGGCGCTGCTCAAGGGCCTGTGGTGGGCGCACATGGGCTGGCTCTTCGACGAGGAGCAGACCCCGCAGCTGAAGTACGCGCCGGACCTCGTGCGCGACCCGGCCATAAGGGTGGTCTCCCGGCTGTTCTGGCTCTGGACCACGCTCTCGATGCTGCTGCCGCCGCTGGTCGGCGGGCTGGTCACGCTCTCCTGGCAGGGTGCGGTCTCCGCGTTCTTCTGGGGCTCGCTGGTCCGGGTGGCGCTGCTGCACCACGTGACCTGGTCGATCAACTCGATCTGCCACGCGGTGGGCACCCGCCCGTTCCGCTCCCGGGACCGCTCGGGGAACGTCTGGTGGCTGGCGGTCCTCTCCTGCGGTGAGTCCTGGCACAACCTGCACCACGCCGACCCCACCTCGGCCCGGCACGGCGTGCTGCGCGGGCAGGTCGACTCCTCGGCCCGGCTGATCCGCTGGTTCGAGCTGGCCGGCTGGGCCCGGGACGTGCGCTGGCCGGACGCGCAGCGGATCGCCGCCCGCCGCGCCGCATGAGGGCGCGCCTGCAGCATGATGTAGGGGTGAACGGGAGCAGCGCAGACAGCACAGGCGGCCACGAGAGCACGCGGACGGACGCCGCGCCCGATGCGGCGCACGGCCGGCCGCGTGCCGCTGCCCCGGCGGGTGCCGCTGCGCCGGCGGGCCGCCGCCGGGGCGGCCGGGTGCGGATGACCGGGAAGCAGCGGCGCGAGCAGCTGCTGGAGATCGGCCGGGCGGTGTTCGCGGAGCGCGGCTACGACGGCACCTCGGTGGAGGAGATCGCCGAGCGGGCCGGGGTGTCCAAGCCGGTGGTGTACGAGCACTTCGGCGGCAAGGAGGGGCTGTACGCGGTGGTGGTGGACCGCGAGATGCAGCTGCTGCTGGACATGGTGACGGGGGCGCTGACCGGCGGGCACTCGCGGGAGCTGCTGGAGCAGGCGGCGTTCGCGCTGATGGACTACATCGACACGTCGACGGACGGTTTCAAGATCCTGGTCCGGGACTCGCCGGTGGCCCAGTCGACCGGCACCTTCGCCTCGCTGATCAGCGACATCGCGACGCAGGTGGAGGACATCCTGGGCCTGGAGTTCAAGGCGCGCGGCTTCGACGCGCGGCTGGCCCCGATGTACTCGCAGATGCTGGTCGGGATGGTCGCGCTGACCGGCCAGTGGTGGCTGGAGGTGCGCAAGCCGCAGAAGGCCGAGGTGGCCGCCCACCTGGTCAACCTGGCCTGGCACGGCCTGGAGGGGATGGAGCGGCACCCGAAGCTGGTCGGCGAGCGGAAGGCCTGAGGGCCGTCCGGCGGTCGCGGGCGGCGCGCGGGTCTCACCCCGTGTCGCCCCGCTTGACCCCGACCGCGAAGATCCGCCGGAACGGGAAGACGGTGCCGTGCGGTCCGGCCGGGTAGGCCTCGCGGAGCAGTGCGCCGTACTCGGTGAGGAAGGCGTCCCGCTCGGCGGGGTCGGTGAGCCGGGCGAGGACGGGCCGCAGGGCGGTGCCCTTGACCCACTCCAGCACCGGGTCGGGGCCGGGGAGCAGGGTGCAGTAGGTGGTCTCCCAGACGTCGGCGGTGCAGCCGGCGTCGGCGAGGGCCCGGAGGTACTCGTCCGGTTCGTGGACGCCGGCCCGGGTGGCGTCGTCCCCGAGGGCCGCCCGCCAGCGCGGGCTGCGGCGCAGGCCGGCGAGCAGGGTGTGGCTGGGCGAGCCGAAGTTCCCGGGGACCTGGAAGGCGATCGCCCCGCCCGGTGGCAGGGCGTCGGCCCAGCGCGGCAGCAGTCCGAGGTGGCCGGGCCGTGGTGGGCCGTCCGCCCCGAAGCCGATCCACTGGAGGGCCGCGTTGGAGACGATCAGGTCCGGCCGGGCCGGGGCCGGGTCGTAGTCGCGTGCGTCGGCGAGCAGGTAGTCGGCGGTGGGCTCGCCGGTGCTGCGGGCGGTGGCGAGCATCGCGGCGGAGTTGTCGATGCCGGTGATCCCGGCGGCGGGCCAGCGTTCCCGCAGGACGGCGGTGGAGTTGCCGGGGCCGCAACCGATGTCGAGCACGGTGGCGGCGGGTTCGTGCGGGACGGCGGGGACGCGCGCGAGCAGGTCGTGCAGCGGGCGGGTCCGTTCGTCGGCGAAGCGCAGGTACTGCTCGGGGTCCCAGAGGGGAGCGGTCATGGCCGGCCTCACAAGTATCTCGACATCAAGATATCTGCATGCAGCTTCCAGGTTACATTTCTCGACGTCAAGAGACTTCACATCGACACATCCCCCGATACACTGATCGCCATGGAGGACGAGGTCGACCGCCTGGTCGCAGCATGGCGCCGAGAGCGCCCCGACCTCGACGTGGAACCGCTTGAGGTGCTCAGCCGGGTCAGCCGGCTCGCGCGGCACCTCGACCGCGCCCGCCGGACGGCCTTCGCCGAGCACGGGCTGGAGCCCTGGGAGTTCGACGTGCTGACCGCGCTGCGGCGGGCCGGCTCCCCGTACCAGCTCTCCCCCGGCCAGCTGCTCACCCAGACCCTGGTCACCTCCGGCACCATGACCAACCGGATCGACCGCCTCACCGGCAAGGGCTTGGTCAAGCGCCTGCCCGACCCGGACGACCGGCGCGGCGTGCTGGTCCGGCTCACCGACGACGGCCGCGACCGCGCCGACCAGGCACTCGCCGGACTCCTCGCGCACGAGCGCGAGCTGCTCGCCCAGCTCAGCTCGGTCCAGCAGGGCGAGCTCGCCGGGCTGCTGCGACAGCTGGTCGCCCCCTTCGACAACATCCCGGGCTGACACCCGCCCGCCCTTCCACCGCACCCACCGCCCTCGGGCGGGACGGGTTGGGACGGGCCGGACGGGCGGATCAGCCGGCCCCGGGAGCCGTGGTCGTGGCGACGGACGACGGCGCGGCGGGCGCGGGCGGCTCGGACGGGCTGATGCCCGCCCGGCGCGCGACCGCGACGGCGGCCAGGGTGGAGTGCACGCCGAGCTTGCCGAGGACGTTCTGCATATGGGTGCGCACGGTGTGCGGGGAGAGGTAGAGCCGCTCGGCGACGGCCTGCCGGCCGAGGCCGGCGACCATGCAGCGCAGGATCTGCTTCTCCCGGGGGGTGAGCGTGTCGACCAGCCGCTCGCTCTCGGTGCGGTCCCGGCGGGCGGTGGTGAGCTCCCGGATCACGCCGGTGAGCAGGGCGGGCGGCAGGTGTGTCTCGTCCCGCAGCACACCGCGGACCACCGCCAGCAGACGGGACAGCGAACTCTCCTTGGCCACCCAGCCGGTGGCGCCGGCGTGCAGGGCGCGGGCGGCGCGGTGCGGGTCGTCGGCGGTGGCCAGGACGATCGCGCGCAGCGCGGGGTGGTTGCGGCGGGCCCGGGCGAGCAGGGTGATGCCGTCGGGGACCGGGGCGGCGGCGGGCTGCGGCACGGCCGGGTGGTACGACCGGGCGGCGGGCGGGCCGGCGGCGGGCGGCGCGGCGGCGGGTGGTGAGGCGGCCGGACCCTGCTGCGGGGCGGTGCCCGCGGCGGCGGGCGGGCCGGCGGCGACGGCGGGCCGGCGGGGTGCGGGCACGGCGGCCGGAGGACGGCGCCGGACGGCGTCGGGCGGATCGGCGCCCGGCTGGCCCTGAGGACCCGGCTGGCCCGGCTGGCCCTGCTGGCCCTGAGGCCCCGGCTGGCCCTGCTGACGGGTGGCGGCGGTGCCGGGATCGGTGCCGAGGTCGGCGTCGATCAGGACCACGTCGAAGGCCCGCCCCTCCAGGGCGGCGCGCTCCAGCGCCCGCTCGGCGGCGGCGGCGCTGCCGGCCGCACCGACCTCCACGTCGGGCTCGGCGGCGAGCGCCGCGGCCAGCGCCTCGGCAAAGATCCGGTGATCGTCGACCACCAGGACGCGGATCCGCCCCATCGTCACTCCCCCCTGCCCGGACCAGGCCGGCGCGCGGGGTGACGCCCCCCGTTCCACCGCCGTGACCTGGGCACTCCTCCGCCGCCCACCCCCCGTTTCCCGGGAGGCCCGAAGGTGCCGACCCCCACCGGTACCGAATTCAGCGTACGGGGTGGGGGGCGGCGACGTGGGGGTTTGGTGAAGTTTCGTCAGGAGGTGCGAACCCCGCGTGACCTGGCGCTCCCTGCGGCCCCGGTGCTCCCCACGGCCCCGGCGCCCCCGGTGCTCCCCGCGGTCCCGCGGCCCGCACTCCGGCGGGACAGCAGCAGCGCGGGCAGCAGGGCGAGGGCGAGCAGGGCGACGGCCCAGCCGTAGGTGTCCCGGAAGGCCTCCGCCAGGGCCGGGGCGAGCGCGGCCCGGGCGCCGTCGTCCAGGGCGTGTACGGCGGCCAGGCCGCCGCCGGCCGTCGCGCCGTCGCCCGCCGCCGGCAGCCGGTCGGCCATCGCTCCGGCGAGCAGGACGGACATCAGGGCGGTGCCGACCGAGCCGGCGACCTGCTGGACGATGGTGACCAGGGTGGTCGCGGCCGGGACCTCGGCGGGGGCGACGCTGCGGGTGGCGGCCGCCATGGCCGGCATCAGCGTCATGCCGACGCCCGTGCCCATCACCACCAGCGCGGCGATCAGGTGCCAGTACGGGGTGCCGGCCGCGACCTGGACGGTGAAGCCCAGGAAGCCGGCGGTCGCCACCGCGGCGCCGGTCAGCACGATCCGGCCGGGGGCGAAGCGGTCGGCCAGCCGGCCCGCGCACTGCATGGTGAGGCCGGTCGCGAGGGCCTGCGGGATGCCGAGCAGGCCGACGTCGGTGGCGCTCTGGCCGCGCACCAGCTGGTAGTAGAGCGGGAGCAGCAGCATCGAGCCGAAGTAGCCGCAGCCGAACAGGGCGATGGTGGCGGCGGGGCCGGCGAAGGCGCGCCGGGCGAGCAGCCGCAGGTCGAGCAGCGGTTCGGCGGCGGTCAGCGCCCGGACGGCGAACCCGGCGACCAGGGCCGCGCCGCCCAGGGCGGGCAGCAGGCTGCCGGCGGCGCCGGGGTTCCCGTGCTCGGTGCCCAGCCCGTAGATCAGGGCGGCCAGGCCCGGGGAGAGCATCAGCAGGCCGAGCAGGTCCAGCCGGTGCCGGGCGGTGCCGGCGCCGTCGCGGGGCAGCAGCCGGGCGGCGAGGGCGAGCGCGACCAGGCCGATCGGCAGGTTGACCAGGAAGACCCAGCGCCAGGAGGCCTCGTCCACCAGCCAGCCGCCGATCACCGGCCCGGCCAGCGGGCCGATCAGGACGGGGATGCCGAGCACGCTCATGGTGCGGCCGGTCCGGGCCGGGTCGGAGGCGCGGACCAGCACGGTCATCCCGACCGGCATCACCATGCCGCCGCCGAGGCCCTGCACGGCCCGGAACGCGATCAGCGAGGGGGCGTCCCAGGCGGCGCCGGCCAGGGCCGAGCCGAGCACGAACAGGGCGAGCGCGGTCAGGTAGAGCCGGCGGGTGCCGAACCGGCCGATCGCCCACGCGGTGACCGGCGTGACGGTGGCGAGCGCGAGGGTGTAGCCGGTGGTGACCCACTGGAGGGTGGCGAGCGGGGCGGCGAAGTCCGCGGCGAGGCGGTTGAGGGCGACGTTGACGATCGTGGTGTCGAGGACGGTCATCAGCGAGCCGAGGACCACGACGGCGGCGACGGCGGCGGTGCGCGGGCCGGGCGCGGTGGCCGGCTCCCGTGCGGTGGCGGGCCCGGTGGCGGTGGTCATCGTCGTTCCCCCCGCCCGCGGTTCAGACGCCGTACGGGCGGGCGGTGCGGGCGTCCCGGAGCGCGTGCGCCCACCAGGTGAGCTGGTCGAGCATGCCCTTCGCGGCGCCGTTCGGGACGGTCGGGTCGACCGGCTCGCCGTCGCCGCCGAACGCCGCCCAGGCGCTGTGGAAGCTGACGGAGTCCCGGACGGTGACGGCGTGCAGCTCGGCGAAGACCAGCCGCAGCTGCTCGACCGCGCGCAGCCCGCCGCCGAGGCCGCCGTACGAGACGAAGCCGACCGGCTTGGCCCGCCACTCGGCGCCGTGCAGGTCGATGGCGTTCTTGAGGGCGGCCGGGAAGCTGTGGTTGTACTCCGGGGTGATCACCACGAAGGCGTCGGCGGCGGCCAGCCGGGGCGAGAGCGCGGCGTGCCGCTCGGCCTGCTCGGCCGTGGGCTGCTCGCCCACGTGGGCCAGCGGGTACTCGGCCAGGTCGACGACGTCGAGGTCGAGGTCCGCGCGCTGTCCGGCGGTGCGGACGAACCAGTCGGCGACGGTGGGCGCGAAGCGGCCCTGCCGGGTGCTGCCGATGATGACGGCGAGGCGGAAGGGGGTCTCGGACATGGCGGTCTCCAGGGATGCGTTGCTGTGGCCACCGCCCGTCCGGACGGCACGTCAGGTAAAGTACAACGTGTATGGCAATCAGTACAACGGTCACTGCAAATTTCTGGAGGGAGCCTCAATGACCAGCCGGCAGGAAACACCGGACCGGCCCCGCCGGGGCCTGACCGAGAAGCGCCAGGCCATCACCCGGGCCGCCCGCACGGTCTTCGGCCGGGACGGCTACACCCGCGCCAGCATCGACGCCATCGCCGCGGAGGCCGGGGTGTCCACCCGCACCATCTACAACCACTTCGCGGGCAAGGAACTGCTCTTCCAGACCGTCCTCCAGGAGAGCGCCGCGCAGGTCGGCGACGCCCAGCTGGACATCATCGAGCGCCGGCTCGGGAAGGTCACCGACCTGGAGGAGGACCTCACGGCGTTCGCGCACGCCTGGGCCAGCCCGCTGGCCGAGTTCGCGGACCACTTCGGCCTGGTCCGCCAGATCAACGCCGAGGCCCGGCACCTGCCGAAGGCCGCCCTGGACGCCTGGCAGGAGGCCGGACCGCGCCGGGTGCTCGCCGCGCTCGGGCGGCGGTTCGGCGAACTGGCGGAGGAAGGGTGGCTGACGGCGCCCGACCCGGGACGGGCGGCCACCCACTTCGTGCTGCTGACCGCGACGGAGATCACCCAGCGTTCGTACTGGGGTGCGTACCCGCTCGGCCCGGACGAGACCGAGGAGATCGTCGTCGCCGGTGTCCGGGCCTTCCTGCGCGCCTACGCGGCCCCTGGCCCGTGACCACACGGCCCCTGGCCGGTGACCTCGCGCCGTCGCGGCGTCGGACCGTCGCGCCGTCGCTTGCCGCGAACGCGGAAGCGCCGCCCCCGGCCCTGCCGGGCGGGGGCGGCGCTCCGCGGGACGTCCGGTCCTACAGGCCGTTCTTCTCCAGGGTGAACTTCCAGGCGTCGGCCACGATGTCGTCCAGGTTCGGACGGCGCGGCGTCCAGCCCAGCGCCTGGTGGGCGCGCTCGGCGGAGGCCACCAGCACGGCCGGGTCGCCCGCACGGCGGCCCTCGGTCTGCACCGGGATCTCCCGGCCGGTGACGCGCTTCACCGACTCGATCACCTCGCGCACCGAGAAGCCGCTGCCGTTGCCCAGGTTGCAGATCAGGTGCTCACCCGGCTTGGCCGCGTCCAGCGCCAGCAGGTGCGCGTCGGCCAGGTCCGCCACGTGGATGTAGTCGCGGATGCAGGTGCCGTCCGGCGTCGGGTAGTCGTCGCCGTACACCGCGATGTGCGGGCGCTGCCCGAGGGCCGCCTGGAAGACCAGCGGGATCAGGTGCGACTCGGGGTCGTGCCGCTCGCCGTACGCGCCGTACGCGCCGGCCACGTTGAAGTAGCGCAGCGACACCGCGGCCAGGCCGTGGGCGACGGCCTCGCTGGTGATCAGGTGGTCGACGGCCAGCTTGGTGGCGCCGTAGGTGTTGGTCGGCGCGGTGCGGGCGGTCTCGGCGATCGGCACGACCTCCGGCTCGCCGTAGGTGGCGGCGGTGGAGGAGAAGACCAGCTTGCGCACGCCCGCCGTGCGCATCGCGCTGATCAGCTCCAGCGAGCCGGCCACGTTGTTGCGCCAGTACTTCTCCGGGTCCACGACCGACTCGCCGACCTGCGAGGAGGCGGCGAAGTGCAGCACCCCGTCGAACGAGCCGTCCAGGACCTTGCCGGCCTCCTGGATCCGCCCCTCGACGAACTCGGCGCCGGCCGGCACGCCCTCGCGGAACCCGGTGGAGAGGTCGTCCAGGACGGTCACCTGGTGTCCCGCCTCCAGCAGGTGGGCGGCAACCACGCTGCCGACGTAGCCGGCACCACCCGTGACCAGGTACTTACTCATGATGCGACCTCCAGCGGACGATGGCCCGCCGCGTCGGCGGTCCATCGGTGACGTACGTAGGACTGGCGCCCATTCTCCCTGGCCGCCGGGGTGCTCCGGACCGTCGCCCCCGGCCGGGCCCGGTGGTCCGCGCCGTTCTCCCCGCCGTCGCGCCCCGTTCTCCCCGCCGCCGCACCCGGGCCGCCCGGCCGACGCGTGCCGGCGGCCTGCGGGGTGCGCGCCGGGTGCCCGCGGGTGCGCCCGGGATGCCCGCCCCGGCCGCTCGCGGGGGGCGCGTGGCCGGCCGCGACGGCGGTGCTCAGTCGCGGGCCACCCGGTCGAGCAGCCCGGTCCGGGCCGCCACCGCCGCCGCCTCCAGCCGGGTGCGCGCGCCGAGCTTCATCAGCACCCGCTGGACGTGCGTCCGGGCCGTACTGGCCGCGATCCGCATCCCCGCCGCGATCGCCGCGGTGTCCTCGCCGTCCGCGATCCGGGCCAGCACCTGGACCTCACGTCGGGTCAGCAGCCGCAGCAGCCGCACCGCCTCGTCGTCCGACTCGGCCGCCGGGCGCAGCAGTTGGTCGAAGGCGCCGCGCAGGATGTCCACCGTGACCGCCGCCTCCCCCGCCCGGGCCCGCGCGATGGCCCGTTCGACCACCTCGATCCGCTCGTCGCTGGGTACGTAACCCGCCGCCCCGGCCGCGAACGCGCCCGCCACGCCGCGTAGTTCACCCACCGGTCCGAGCACGATGACGGCCACCTCGGGCCGCTCCCGGCGGATCCGGCGCAGTCCGTCGAACGCGCCCGCCTCGCCCGGCCCGGCGACGCCGAGCAGGCACACCTCCGGCCGGCGCCCGGCCACCAGGTCGGCGGCGGAGCTCGCCGGCGAGCCGACGGCGAGCACCCGGTGGCCACGCAGTTGCAGCGCGGTGGCCAGCGCCTCGGCCAGCAGCCGGTGGTCGTCGACGACCACGAGTCGAACGCCCATGACGCCCTCCCGGTCGGGGTCCGGCCCGCGCCCGCACCCGGTGGGGCGGACGGCCGATGACCCACCATCACAGCGCATTCCGTACCCGACCCGCTAGGCCGCCTCCCCCACACCGGGGCCGGGGCCGGTTCGGGCGCAACGCAAGGGCCCGGGCACATGCAAAGGACCCCCGCCCACTGGGCGGGGGTCCTTCAGCTGAGCCCCCATGCGGAATCGAACCGCAGACCTTCTCCTTACCATGGAGACGCTCTACCGACTGAGCTATAGGGGCCTGTTCCCTGCTGTTCTCACGTGCTCACTGGCTCGCTCGAACAAGGAAGACATTACACGGCCGGGGACCGGAAAGTGAAATCGATCCCCGGCCCTCCGCGGGAGCCGCCCCCGCTGCTCAGCCGTCGGCGTGCGCCCGGTCGAACTCCTCGCGCGCCGCCAGCATCTGCCCGGTGCGCTCCTCCGTCCAGCGCCCGACGGGCGAGACCAGAGCGGCCAGCTCCCGGCCGAGCGGCAGCAGGTCGTAGACCACCCGCGGCGGCGTCTCGGGGTGCACGGTCCGCCGCACCAGCCCGTTCCGCTCCAGGGAGCGCAGCGACTGGGTGAGCATCTTCCGGCTGACCCCGTCGACCCCGCGCTGCAGCTCGGAGAACCGCTGCGGCCCGAACTCGTCGAGGCCCATCAGGATCAGCATCGACCACTTGTCCACCAGCTCGGCGAACACGGCCCGGCTCGGACAGAGCTGGGCGAAGACATCAAGCTCCTGGGCCTGCGCGGCCCCGGCCCCGGCGCGGGCCTGCTCCTGCGTCGTCATTCCTCCAGGGTAACCGGAGGTCTCCAATCCATCCTTGGTATCTATTGGAGACCTGGTCTATATTGGAGACCGTTGGCCCGGGGCGGCCCTCGCCGGCCCCGCCCTGCACCGGGTGCCCTCCCGCGCCCGCTCCGCCTCCATCCGCCTGCGTTTGCCCCCACGACGCCCCAGCGGCGCCGTCACCCACGCCTTCACCGAGGAGCACCCCGCCATGACCGCGATCCGCCCGACCGTCGCCATCGCCTACCACTCCGGCTACGGCCACACCGCCGTCATCGCCGAGGCCGTCGCCCGCGGCGTCGCCGCCGCCGGAGCCGAGGCCGTCTCCATCGCCGTCGACACCATCACCGACGAGCAGTGGGACCGGCTGGACACCGCGGACGCGATCGTCTTCGGCTCGCCCACCTACATGGGCACCGCCTCCGGCGCCTTCCACACCTTCGCCGAGGCCAGCAGCAAGCGCTGGTTCGGCAACGCCTGGCTGGACAAGGTCGCCGCCGGCTTCACCAACTCCGCCTCCAAGAGCGGCGACAAGTCCGGCACCCTCGGCTTCTTCCAGACCCTCGCCGCCCAGCACGGCATGCACTGGGTCAACCTGGGCCTCAAGCCCGGCTGGAACTCCTCCGCCGGCACCGAGGACGACCTCAACCGCCTCGGCTTCTTCGCCGGTGCCGCCGCCTCCACCCCCGCCGACGGCGGCACCGACACGGTGCACAAGGCCGACATCGCCACCGCCGAGCACCTCGGCGAGCGGGTCGCCAAGCACACCGCCACCCTGCTGGCCGGCCGCGCCGCCCAGGCCGCCTGACACTCCCCCGGCTCTGCCGCCACGTCGCACGCCCGACGCCCTCACGCCGCCGGATCCGCCCCCAGCACGGGCGCCCGGCGGCGTCCGGCGGCCGCCCCGGCCACCGCGAGGTCCGTACCGCTGGTCTCCGGCAGCAACCGCAGACACACCAGCGCCACCACCCCCAGCAGCACCAGGTACCAGCCGACCGGCTCCGCCGTGCCGTACGCCTCGGTCAGCCTGGTCGCGATCAACGGCGTGGTCGCCCCGCCCACCACCCCGCCCAGGTTGTACGTCAACGCCGCCCCCGTGTACCGCACCCGGGTCGGGAACAGCTCCGGCAGATACGCCGCCACCGGCCCGATCAGGCACCCCAGCAGCACCATCGCCCCCGCCAGGGCCAGGAACATCAACGGCCGCCGCACCGTCTCCAGCAGCGGGAACAACACCGGCGCCCAGAGCACCGCGAGCACCGTCGCCACCCGCAGCGTCCGCCGCCGCCCCCACCCGTCGCTGCGCCGCGCGCTCACCCAGACCGTCCCGCCCATCGCCACCCCGCCCGCCAGCAGCATCGACAGCACCAGCGTGCTCGGCACCCCCAGCCCGGTCGTCGCGTACGCCAGCGCGTAGGTGGTGGTCAGGTAGAACATCGCGTACCCCACGGTGATCATCCCGCAGCCGGCCAGCACCGTCCGCCAGTGCCCGCGCAGCACCTCCACCACCGGCGGCCGCTCCCGCACCCGCCCGGCCTCCGCCGCGAACAACGGCGTCTCCTCGATCCGCAGCCGCACGAACAGCCCCACCGCCACCATCCCCAGCGACGCCAGGAACGGCACCCGCCACCCCCAGCCGTTGAACGCCCGCTCGTCCAGCACCAGTTGCAGCCCCAGGAACACCCCGTTGGCGAGCACGAACCCGATCGTCGGCCCGAGTTGCAGGAACGCCCCGTACCGCCCGCGCCGCCCGGCCGGCGCGTTCTCCGCGATCAGCAGCGCCGCACCGCCCCACTCCCCGCCCAGCCCCACCCCCTGGCACACCCGCAGCACCACCAGCGCCACCGGCGCCCACCACCCCCACACCCCGTACCCCGGCAGCAACCCCACCGCCGCCGTCGACAGCCCCATCAGCAGCAGCGACACCAGCAACGTCGCCTTCCGCCCCAAGCGGTCCCCGAAGTGCCCGAACACCACCGCCCCCAGCG
Source organism: Kitasatospora sp. NPDC047058 (assembly GCF_040643935.1). Lineage (NCBI taxonomy): Bacteria > Bacillati > Actinomycetota > Actinomycetes > Kitasatosporales > Streptomycetaceae > Kitasatospora > Kitasatospora sp. NPDC047058. Next base: position 16,168 of record NZ_JBEYVJ010000035.1, read on the forward strand.
GCCGCGCCAGGAACGCCACCGCGTACACCGAGAACGCCGCCAGCAACGCCCCCACCGCCCCCAGCCCGGGGAAGAACACCGGCCCGAACACGAGGGCGGCCGCCGTCCCGTACAGAAAGAAGTCGTAGAACTCGATCGCGGTACCGATCAGCGCCGCCGCCGCGGCCCTCCGCACCTGAGCCGCCCGCCGGGCGTCCTGCGTATCCATACCGCCACCCTGACGACCCCCCACCCACCACCAACAGCACCCACCCGGGTGACCCCGGCGCAAACCCCCACCCGCACGCCCACCCCAGGCACAACGGCGCGCCCAACAGAACTGCCCGGCCGCCGGGTTCACCCCTGCGGCCGGGCAGTCACATCTTCCCCCGACTACCTCGCGTACGGATTGTCGTTCGGCGGCGCCGGCGGCCCGTACGCCGGCGGCGGCGGAACACCCGGCCCCACCTGCTGCGGCACCGGCGGCACCACCGCACTCGCACCCCGCCTCACGGAACGCCCCCGCGCCACGAAGAACACCACCGCCGCCACCAGCACCAACCCCCCGACCACCGCCGCCACCACCGGCACCACACTCCCGGAACCCTCACCCTCGGCAGCCGCCGGCTGCACCCCCACCGGCGTGCCGTCCGCGCTCGGAGCCGAGCTAGGAACGAGCGGCGCCGAGGCGCTCGCCGTGGCCGAGGACGGGGACGGGGAAGCTGCGGGGGTCTCCGCCGCCTTCTCCACAATCGGATAAGTGTCGGCCGGACCGGGGTCCCCCGGGGTCGTCAACGCGATCCGCGGACGAACCGAGCCGAACCCGACGGCATCCGTGCGCTGGGATCCGTCGGTCGGCTTCCCCGCCGTGTTGATGAGCACCCGCAGGACCTGGTTCGCAGTCCAGTCCTTGTGTACCGACCAGAGCAGCGCCGCCGAGGCAGACACGATCGCAGTGGCATCCGACGTTCCGTGGCCCTTGCAGTAGCCGGTCTCACCGGTACAGGCATCGACCATGTCGGCCCCGGGTGCCACGAGATCAACCTGCGGCCCCCGCTCCGACTCGGCCGTGACCGCGGCGCTCTGGTCGACCGCACCGACCCCGACCACGTACGGAAGCGCCCCGGGATACTCCACGTGGTTGTCACCCTGCGCGGAGTTCCCGACGCTGGCAACCACCAAGGCGCCCTTGGCCCTCGCTTGCGCAACCGCACTGTTGATCTTGGCGACATCGTCAGAACCGGCGTAGGCCACATCCATGCCCTGCGAGATGCTGATGACCTTGGCGCCCTGATCGGCAGCGTATGTGATGGCCTGACTGATCTGACCGAGGAACTCGGACGAGCTGCTGGCATCGCTCTTGATCTTCAGCGGGAGAACCTTGACACCGGGAGCCAGGCCGAATGCGCCCTGCCCTCCCCTGCCCTTGCCGGTCCCTGCGATGAGGCTGGCCATCCCCGTACCGTGTCCACTGGGGAAGGTACCGACACCGCCCGGAAGACCGCTGAAATCCTTTCCCAGCAGCAACTGCCCCACCAGGTCCGGGTGATCCAGCTTGAAGCCGCTGTCGATCACGGCGACAGTGACGCCCTCCCCCTTGGTGGCCTTCCACATCTCCGGCGCATGCATGGCGTCCAGGTGCCACTGGTTACCGCGAATCGACTCCGCTGACGCCGGCACCACGGCCGGCCCCATGACCACGCCAGCAGCCAACACCCCCGTCGCAGCCACAGCCCCTGCCAACTGCGTCCACGCCTTGTCACGCCTCACCAGGGCCCCCTCATTCTTCCCGACAAGAACGCTGCCCGGCCGCCGGGTTCACCCCTGCGGCCGGGCAGTGCAGTTCTCGCCCCGACTACCTCGTGTACGGATTGTCGTTCGGCGGCGCCGGCGGCCCGTACGCCGGCGGCGGCGGAACACCCGGCCCCACCTGCTGCGGCATCGGCGGCACCACCGCACTCGCACCCCGCCTCACGGAACGCCCCCGCACCACGAAAAACGCCACCGCCGCCACCAGCACCAACCCACCAACCACCGCGGCCACCACCGACACCACGCTGCCGGAACCCTCGCCCTCGGCAGCCGGTGCGCCGAGCGGGGCACTGCCCACGCTCGGTGGCGTGCTCACCCCCGGCAACGCGGCGCCGGACGCACTGGCAGGAGACGTCGGAACGGCCGACGGCGAGGCTGCGGACGTCTCGACGGCCTTCTCCTGAATCGGGTTCACATCCGCCGGCCCCGGATCACCGGGCTCGGTCAGCGCGACCCGGGGCCGAACAGCCCCGTAACCGATGTTGTCGGCTCGAACGGACCCGTCGCTCGGCTTCCCCGCGGTGTTGATGAGCACCCGGGTGATCTGGTTGGCGGTCCAGTCGGGGTGCGCCGCCCACACCAGCGCGGCCGAAGCCGACACCAGCGCCGTCGCATCGGACGTGCCGTGCCCCTTGCAGTAGCCCGAGGAAGCCGTGCAGGCGTTGTAGATCTCGATCCCCGGCGCGACCAGGTCGACCTGCGGTCCCCGCTCGGACTCGGCGGTGACATTCCCTTCGCGGTCCACAGCGCCGACGCCGAGAACACCAGGGGTCGCCGCAGGGTACTGAACCGGGTTGCCGGACTGCGCCGAGTTCCCGACGCCCGCCACCACCAGGGACCCCTTGGAACGCGCGTGATCGACGGCCGCCTTGAGGCCGGCGAGGTCGTCAGCCGACAGCTGCGCGGCCGACGTTGCCTGCGAAATGCTGATCACCTTCGCCCCCTGGTCGGCGGCGTAGGTGATCCCCTGGTCGATCTGACTCAGGAACTCCGACGAACTCACACCGGTGGCGTTGTCGTTGTTCTTGATCTTGACGGGCAACACCTTGGCACCGGGAGCCAGCCCGTAGGCACCGTTCCCGTTCATCCCCTTGCCGGAGCCCACCACGAGCGCGGCCATCTCCGTACCGTGGCTCTCGGTGTACGCGCCAACCCCGCCCGGAAGCCCGCTGAGGTCCTTCCCCGGCAGTAGCTGCCCGGCCAGATCCGGATGGTCCAGCTTGAACCCGCTGTCGATCACGGCGACCGTGACCCCCTGGCCCTTGCTGACCTTCCACATGTCCGACGCCTTCATGGCATCGAGGTGCCACTGCTGCTCACGAATCGAGTCAGCCGCAGCGATCGGGGCCGCCGCCACTCCCGCGATCAAGCCCGCCGCCAAGAACGCGGAAGCCAGGCTCCATCTACGCGTCCCGCTGCCCGTCCGCCGCATTACTGCTCCCTCGTCGGTCTCCCCGTCGGCCGAGGACCATTGCCCCGTGCACATCTGCCCGGCCACCGGGGCGAGCCCAGTGGCCGGGCAGTCGTTGTCGTCCTACTCAATCACGTTCGGGTTGCTCTGCGGCGTACCGCTGGTCCAGGTCTCCTCGTCCTCGTGCAGGTAGTCGGCCCGGTTGCGGCGCTCGCGCTCGCTCTTGCCCGTTCCGCCGCCCGTCATGGGGCCGCCCATCATCCCGTTCTGACCCGAACGTGCCCCGCCTTCGGCACCGGGGGCGCCGGCCCGGCGCAGACCCGTACCCCCTGGCGTGAACTCGCCGCCCGTAGTCGGTCCCTTGCGCCCGCCGACTGTCCCGCCGCCGGTCGAGGTCAGCCCGCGGCCGCGTGCGCTGCCACCCGAGCCACCTGAGCCGCCGTGACCACCCATCCCCGGGTGCATGCCGCCCGCCTGGCCGCCCATGCCGCTGTTGCTGCCGCCGACACCGGACCGGCCGGCCTGGGCCTCACGGCCGAAGACCGGACCACTGCCAGGAATGCCCTGGGTGGTGTTCTTCGCAGGCAGCTTGCCGCCGCCGAACGTGTTGCTCGTGGTCGACTTCGACGGCACGTAGCCACCACCGCCGGGCGTGAACGGTCCGGTCCCCGGGAAGTTGCTGTTCGCGTTCGGGCCGCTCGGGTAGCCGGGCTGGCCACCACCGGGCACGGTCGGGGGAAGCTGGCCACCGCCGCCCGGCGTGTACGGGCCGGTCTGGTTCGGAAGAGTCGGGGTCGGCGGCAGGCTGTTGAGGTCCGTACCCGGACGGTCGCCCGGGTAGGTCGGCATCGGGGCCGGCATCGGAGATCCGGGATCCCGCGGCACCGGCACCTGGCCACCGTGCGACGGGGGCAGGACGCCACCCGGGTCGCTCGGGTTGTTCGGGACCGTGGCCGGCGGACGGGGGGTCACCGAACCGCCGCCACCACCGCCACCGGGCGGGCTGTAGCTGCCACCGCCGCCACCACCGCCGGTGCGAGGGGTGTGGTAAGCGCCACCGGAGCCGGTGCCGCCGCCACCCCCAGTGCCGACTTCTTCACTGCTACCGACGCCGCCGCCCTCACCCGGCGGCTTCAGCTCCGCGGGCGTCTCCAGCCCGTTCAGCGTCGTGGTCACCGCGTCGTAGGCCTGCGCCAGCTTCACCATCTGGTTGACGGCTTCCTGGTGCTCCTGCTCGACCTTCTTCTGCGCCGCCTGCGCCTCGGCCGCGGTCACCCAGCTGGGGTTGGCCTGCTTCATGACGGAGTCGACGGTGGCGCCGACGCCGTACCGGGTCTCGAAGTCCGCGGGAATGTACGGGATCTTCTGGTCCTTGTGCTGCTGGACCTTGTCGATCTCGGTCGTCGGCAGCTGGGGCATGGCGGCCTTGGCCGTGCTGAGCGCATCGCCCGCGACGTTGATGGCCTTGCCCACGTTGCCGGAGTAGTCGCCCAGCAGCGCCGCCGTCCGGTGGAAGTTGCCGGCCCACGCCTTGAAGCCCTCGGCGGCCGGGCCTTCCCAGTTGATCTGGTCGACGTGCGACTTGAGCGCCGCACTGAGGTCCTTCAGGACGTCACCGGCAGACTTCAGCTGAGTCCCCCGGCTCACAACCTTCCCGGGGTCGCTGCTGTCGACCATGACCCTGAGCCCGGCGTGGTCAACGCCCTCGAAGTTCGTTCCGCCTGCCATCACTTGCTCCCCGTCATACCGAACGTCCCGCCCTGGACCACCATCAGAAGCTCACCTTCGGGCCGGGCCCGTCCGGCCCGGCCGCCGGCGTCGCGATGCCCGCGTTCTTCGCCACGGCCTGCTGGGCGGCGACCGTGTGGTCCTCGTTGCCCGCGTAGTTGGCCGCGGCCTTCGTGACCGCCTTCTGCATTTCCTCGAGCTGCTTGACGAAGATCTTGTGCATGTTCACGAGCTCGTTGTGCGCCCGCTGGTACGCAGTCGTCAGGTCCGTCGACTGCGAGAAGTTCTTGCCGAAGTTGTCCCCCTGGAGCCGCTGCTCCTGGAGCTTCGTCGGTCCCGCGGCCGAGCCCTCCATGGTCTGGAGCAGCGCCTCGATCTTCTTCGTGAACGCGCTCAGGGTGTCCAGCTCGACCTGGACGTTCTTACTGCCGAACGCGGACACCAGTGCCGAGGCGCTGTAGTTCGTCTCGACGGCGCGCACGACGGTCTCGGCCGCGCCGAACACGGCACCGCCGAAGCCGAACCAGCCGCTGTGATCGGTCCCGAGCGTGAACGGCTTGTCGTCGAGCTTGGGCGTACCCGTCGTACCGTTGGCCGTCCCCGCACCGTCGCCTGCAGGCGCGTCTGCCACCGCAATCCACCTCTCCCCCGTGAGCGGGGCGGTCCGTGGTGGACCGCCGCACCGCAACACACCGTCAACTTCTCAGCCGTACAGTCGTACCGGCGCACGCCGTCCGCCCTGTGGGACGGCAGTCGCCTCGACCATCGTAGCCACCGCCACCGTCGGACCGGCAGGGCCCATGGCACGACTGAGCGCGATCGGTACGAACTTGACACGTACAGCGACGCGCACAGCACCCCGCGCAACCCTCCGTACGGCCCGGCACTCCACCCGCCGGGCCGTACGGACGACGCCGTGTCAGACCTGCTCGGCCAGCTCCAGCCAGCTCATCTCCAGCTCCTCCTTCTCGTCCCGGACGGCGCGCAGCTGCGCGTCCAGCTCCGCGACCTTGGAGAAGTCGGCGGCGTGCTCGGCGAGTTGGGTGTGCAGCTTGGACTCCTTCTCGTCCAGCTTGGCGATCTGCCGCTCCAGCTTCTGCATCTCCTTCTTCGCCGCCCGCAGGTCGCCGCCGGACAGGGCCGGTGCATCGGCGGCCGGGGCCTCCGAAGCGGCGGAAGAGGCGGAGGACGCAGCGGCGGCAGCAGCAGCGGCCATCCGGGCGCGCCGCTCCAGGTACTCGTCCACGCCGTTGGGCAGCATCCGCATCTTCTGGTCGCCGAGCAGGGCGTGCACGACGTCCGTGGTCCGCTCGATGAAGAAGCGGTCGTGGCTGATCACGATCATCGAGCCGGGCCAGCCGTCGAGCAGGTCCTCCAGCTGGTTGAGCGTCTCGATGTCGAGGTCGTTGGTCGGCTCGTCGAGGAAGAGCACGTTGGGCTCGTCCATCAGCAGCCGGAGCAGCTGCAGCCGGCGCCGCTCGCCGCCGGACAGGTCGCCGACGGGGGTCCACTGCTTGTCCTTGCCGAAGCCGAACTGCTCGCAGAGCTGGCCGGCGCTCATCTCCCGGCCCTTGCCGAGGTCGACCCGCGAGCGCACCTGCTCGACGGCCTGCAGCACCCGGATGGCCGGGTCCAGCTCGGCGACCTCCTGGGAGAGGTACGCCAGCCGGACCGTCTTGCCGACCTTGACGAGGCCCGACGCGGGCTGGACGTCGCCCTCCGAGGCGTACGCGTCGCGCAGGGCACGCAGCAGCGAGGTCTTGCCGGCGCCGTTGACGCCGAGCAGGCCGATCCGCTCGCCGGGGCCGAGCTGCCAGGTGAGGTTCTCGAGCAGCAGCTTGGGGCCGGCCTTGACGGTGACGTTCTCCAGGTCGAAGACGGTCCTCCCGAGCCGGGCGTTGGCGAACTTCATCAGCTCGCTCTTGTCGCGCGGCTCCGGCACGTCGGCGATGAGGGCGTTGGCGGCCTCGATCCGGTAGCGCGGCTTGGAGGTGCGGGCGGGGGCGCCGCGGCGCAGCCAGGCGAGCTCCTTGCGGGCGAGGTTCTGGCGCTTCTGCTCCTCGACGGCCTCGATCCGGGAGCGCTCGGCGCGGGCGAAGACGTAGTCGGAGTAGCCGCCCTCGTACTCGTGGACGGTGCCGTGCTGGACGTCCCACATCCGGGTGCAGACCTGGTCGAGGAACCAGCGGTCGTGGGTGACGCAGACGAGGGCGGAGCGGCGCTTCTGCAGGTGCTGGGCGAGCCAGTTGATGCCCTCGACGTCGAGGTGGTTGGTGGGCTCGTCGAGGACGATGAGGTCGGGCGAGCCGAGCAGCAGCTTGGCGAGGGCGATCCGGCGGCGCTCGCCGCCGGAGAGCGGGCCGATCACGGTGTCGAGGCCGTCGGCGAAGCCGGGCAGGTCGAGGCCGCCGAAGAGGCCTTCGATGATGTCGCGGATGCGCGCGTCGCCGAGCCACTCGTGGTCGGCCCGGTCGGCGATCACCTCGTGCCGGATGGTGGCCTCCGGGTCGAGCGAGTCGTGCTGGGTGAGGACGGCCAGCTGCAGGCCGCCGGAGTGGGTGATCCGGCCGCTGTCCGGCTCCTCCAGCTTGGCGAGCATCCGGATCAGGGTGGTCTTGCCGTCGCCGTTGCGTCCGACGACGCCGATCCGGTCCCCCTCACTGACGCCGAGGCTGACCCCGTCCAGAAGGGCCCGGGTGCCGTAGACCTTCGTGACGGACTCGATGGTGGCGAGGTTGACGGCCACGTGTGCTGCGCTCCTGGGTTCGACGGACCCGGGGCTCAGACGGAGCCCCGATCCTCCCCAGCCTAGTAGCCCGGCCCCACGCTCAGCCCCCGAGCACCACGCCCGCCCCCGCCCCGGAGCACCGCCCCACGCTCAGCCCCCGAGCACCACGCCCGCCCCCGCCACCGGCCCGTACGTGGCGTGCGCGGTGCGGCAGGTGCCGGACGCCCGCAGCGCCCCGGCCACGGCGGCCGCCGCGTCGGCGTCCTTCGCGAGGAAGGCGCAGGTCGGCCCGGAGCCGGAGACCAGGGCGCCGAGCGCGCCGGCCTCGGTGCCGGCCCGGAGGGTGGCGGCGAGCGACGGGCGCAGCGAGAGGGCGGCCGGCTGGAGGTCGTTGGCGAGCGCGCCGGCCAGGGCGACGCTGTCGCCCTCGGCGAGGGCGGCGAGCAGCGCCGGGTCGGCGTCCGGGGTGGGCACGTCGGTGTCGCTGGAGCCGGCGCCGGCCTCCTCGCGGAGGCGGTCGCACTCGCGGAAGACGGCCGGGGTGGAGAGCCCGCCGTCGGCGACGGCGAACACCCAGTGGAAGGTGCCGGTGACCGGCAGCGGGTCGAGCAGCTCACCGCGCCCGCGGCCCAGGGCGACGCCGCCGACCAGGGCGAACGGCACGTCGGACCCGAGTTCGGCGGCCAGCTCCAGCAGGACCGGGAGCGGCGTGTCCAGCCCCCACAGCGCGTCACAGGCGACCAGCGCCGCCGCGCCGTCGGCGCTGCCGCCGGCCATGCCGCCGGCCACCGGGATGGCCTTGGCGATGTGCAGGTGGACGTCGGGGGCGGCGATGCCGTGGTGGGCGGCGAGCAGCCGGGCGGCCCGGGCGGCCAGGTTGGTGTCGTCGAGCGGGACGACGGCGGCGTCCGGCCCGGAGCAGCCGAGCGTGACGCCCGCGCCGGGGGTGCCGGCCGTGGCGGTCACCTCGTCGCCGAGGGCGACCGCGAAGAAGACGTTGGCCAGGTCGTGGAAGCCGTCGGCGCGCAGCCCGCCGACCCCCAGCTGGACGTTGACCTTGGCGGGGACGCGGACGGTGACGCTCACTCGGTGTCCTTCGCGGGCTTGTGCTCGGCGATCGCGGCGAACTGCTCCACCGTCAGCATCTCGCCGCGCAGCTTGTGGTCGATGCCGGCGGCGGCGAGCGCCTGCTCGGCCCCGGCCGGGGAGCCGGCCCAGCCGGCCAGGGCGGCCCGCAGGGTCTTGCGGCGCTGGGCGAACGCGGCGTCGACGACCGCGAACACCTCCGCGCGGCTGGCGGTGGTCTTCGGCGGCTCGCGGCGGACCAGCGAGACCAGTCCGGAGTCGACGTTCGGCGCGGGCCAGAACACGTTGCGTCCGATGGCGCCGGCCCGCTTCACGTCGGCGTACCAGTTGGCCTTGACCGACGGGACGCCGTACACCTTGTTGCCGGGCTTGGCGGCGAGCCGGTCGGCGACCTCGCTCTGCACCATCACCAGGGTGCGCTCGATGCTCGGGAAGGTGGCCAGCATGTGCAGCAGCACCGGCACGGCCACGTTGTAGGGGAGGTTGGCGACCAGCGCGGTCGGCGCCGGCCCGGGCAGCTCGGTGACCTCCATGGCGTCGCTGAACACCAGGTCGAAGGCGTCCGCCTTGCCGGGCATCCGCGCGGCGACGGTGTCCGGCAGGTGCTGCGCCAGCACCGGGTCGATCTCGACCGCGGTGACGTGCCGGGCGACCTCCAGCAGGGCCAGCGTGAGCGACCCGAGCCCGGGCCCGACCTCGACCACGGAGTCCTCGGCCGTCACCCCGCCCGCCCGGACGATCCGCCGCACGGTGTTGCCGTCGATGACGAAGTTCTGCCCGCGCTGCTTGGTCGGCTTCACCCCGAACGCGGCCGCCAGCTCACGGATGTCGGCGGCGCCCAGGAGGTGGCTGTCAGGGGTGGGGTCGGTGGTGCTCACGCGCCAAGGATACGGGCGCGGGAGGCCCTCAGAGTTCGACGACCGCCGCGAGGTCGATCTCCACGGGGTAGGGCACCGCGGTCCGCAGTACTCCTTCGTGCTGGGCGACGGGCAGGTAGACGCCCTTCTCCTCGTCCCGGTGGAACTCGTGGACGACGGGGAGGTCGTCCAGGCCGCGCTCGACGCGCCAGTAGTACGGGATCCCCTTCTCGGCGTACTGGCCGGGCTTGCGGAAGCGGTCCGCGGCCCGTGAACCGGGGGAGACCACTTCGACCGCGAGCACCACGGACTCGGGTGGGGTGCACTCCAGCTCGAAGAAATCCAGGCCGGTCTTGTCAATGATGACGACATCGGGCTTGGTTACGTTGTGCTCGTCAAGCAGCACGCAGCGCTCGACATTGACCACGTACGGCTGGATCCGTGCACTCGCCAACGCGAGAAGCAGCTGGTCCCGCACTTGATCGTGCCACCACTCGGCCATCCCTCGGACCACGACGGCTCCGTCCACCAGTTCCCAATCGAACGGCAGGTCCATGCTCTTGACCTGCTCGTACGTCCAGCCCTGGGACGGCGGAAGCTTCCAGTCGATCGGCTCGGCGGTCATCGCCACCTCCCTCACTGCACTCATGCTAGCCAGCGTCACAGTCCGGTGAGAGTGCCGAATCGTTTCGCCCGATCCGGACGTTCGTTCGGGCCGCTCAGTACCCGAACGCCCGCGCCGTGTTCGCCGCGATGGCGGTGGCGAGCTCGTCCTCGTGCAGCCCCAGGGTGTCCGCCATCGAGCGGACGGTGACCGGGATCAGGTACGGCGCGTTGGGCCGGCCGCGGTAGGGGTGCGGGGTGAGGAAGGGCGCGTCGGTCTCGACCAGCACGCGGTCGAGCGGGGTGACGGCCAGCGCGTCCCGCAGCGGCTGGTTGGCCTTGAAGGTGACCGGGCCGGCGAAGGAGAGGTACCAGCCGTGCTCGGCGCACACCTTGGCCATCCCGGCGTCGCCGGAGTAGCAGTGGAAGACGGTCCGCTCGGGGGCGCCCTCGGCCAACAGGACGGCGATGACGTCCTCGTGGGCGTCCCGGTCGTGGATCACCAGGGCCTTGCCGTGCCGCTTGGCGATCTCGATGTGCCGGCGGAACGACTCCTTCTGGATCTCGACGCCCTCGGGGCCGGTGCGGAAGTAGTCCAGGCCGGTCTCGCCGACGGCGACGACCTGCGGCAGCGCGGCGAGCGCGTCGATCTCGGCCAGGGCGGCGTCCAGCGCGGCCCGGCCGCCGGCCGGGCGCTGCTGCCCGGACCAGCCGTCGGGGTCGCCGAGGAAGATCCGCGGCGCCTCGTTGGGGTGCAGCGCGACGGCCGCGTGCACCTGCTCGAACCGGGCCGCCAGCTCGGCGGCCCAGCGCGAGCCGGGCACGTCGCAGCCCACCTGGACGACGGTGGTCACGCCGACCGACGCCGCCTTGGCCAGGCCCTCGGCGGGGGTGCCGGACTGCATGTCCAGGTGGGTGTGCGAGTCGGCCACCGCCACCGCCAGCGGGGCCGGCAGCGGCGGCGGCGTCGACCGGTCGTCCGTCTTGGCCATCAGGCGGCGGGCTTCTCTTCGAGGCGCGGGAACAGGATCTCGCCCTTGGTGACGGTGGCACCGGCGGGCAGCCGGCCCCAGTCCGCCACGGTGGCGATGGTCTGCGCGGACAGCTCGCCGAGGCCGGCGGCGGCGCCCAGCGAGGCCCAGAGCTTCTCGGCGGTGGCCGGCATCACCGGGTTGAGCAGGACGGCGGTGGCCCGCAGCGCCTCGGCGGCGGTGTAGAGGATGGTCGCGAGGCGGGCCTGGCCCTCCTCGGAGTCGTCCTTGGCGACCTTCCAGGGCTCCTGCTCGGTGAGGTAGCCGTTGACCTGCTTGACGAACTCGAAGACCGCCGCGATGCCGCCGGCGAAGTCCAGCTCCTCGCCGATCTTCCGGTCGGCCGCCGCGGCGGCCTTCACCAGCCCGTCGGCCACCGCCTGCTCGGCGTCGCCGTGCGCGGGCGCGGCCGGCAGCGCCCCGTCGAAGTACTTGCCGACCATGGCCGCCACCCGGGAGGCCAGGTTGCCGAAGTCGTTGGCCAGCTCGGAGGTGTACCGGGCGGTGAAGTCCTCCCAGGAGAACGAGCCGTCGGTGCCGAACGGGATCGCCCGCAGGAAGTAGTAGCGGTACGCGTCCACGCCGAAGTGCGAGGTGAGGTCGGTCGGGGAGATGCCGGTCAGGTTGGACTTGGACATCTTCTCGCCGCCGACCATCAGCCAGCCGTTGGCGACGACCCGCTTGGGCAGCGGCAGGCCCGCGGCCATCAGCATGGCCGGCCAGATCACCGCGTGGAACCGCAGGATGTCCTTGCCCACCAGGTGCACGGAGGCCGGCCAGAGCTCGGCGAAGCGCTCCGGGTCGCTGCCGTAGCCGGCCGCGGTGATGTAGTTCTGCAGCGCGTCCACCCACACGTACAGGACGTGCTTGTCGTCCCAGGGCAGCGGCACGCCCCAGTCGAAGGTGGAGCGGGAGATCGAGAGGTCCTTCAGGTCCTGCTCGACGAAGCGCAGCACCTCGTTGCGGGCCGAGGCGGGCTGGATGAAGTCCGGGTTGGCGGCGTAGAACTCCAGCAGCTTCGGGCCGTACGCGGAGAGGCGGAAGAAGTAGTTCTCCTCCTCCAGCCACTCGACCGGCCGCTTGTGCACCGAGCAGAGCTTCTCGTCCTCGGTGGCACCGTCCAGCAGGTCACCGGGGAGCTTGTACTCCTCGCAGCCGACGCAGTACGGGCCGGAGTAGCCGCCCTTGTAGATCTCGCCCTTGTCGTACAGGTCCTGGACGAACTCCTGGACCCGGGCGGTGTGCCGCGGCTGGGTGGTGCGGATGAAGTCGTCGTTGGCGATGTCGAGGTGCTGCCAGAGTGGCTTCCACGCCTCCTCGACCAGCTTGTCGCACCACTCCTGGGGGCTGACCCCGTTGGCCTCGGCGGTCCGCAGGATCTTCTGGCCGTGCTCGTCGGTGCCGGTCAGGTACCAGACCTTCTCGCCGCGCTGGCGGTGCCAGCGGGTCAGCACGTCACCCGCCACGGTGGTGTAGGCGTGGCCCAGGTGCGGGCGATCGTTCACGTAGTAGATCGGGGTGGAGACGTAGTACGCCGGGGTGCTGCTCCCGGTGGTGCTGTGTTCTGCAGTGGCCGCCATGGTCCGAAAGCTTAATCGCGTGCGGGGGCCGCCCTCGACCGGGTTTACCGGCGGGCGGCCCGGGCATCGGCGGCCGGCGGGCGGCCCCGGTGGTCAGCCGGTGAGCCGCGACCAGAAGCGGGCGAACCATCCGCGCGGCTCGGCCGGCTCGGCGGGCTCGGCCACCGGCGGGACGGCGGCGGCGCCGGCCGGCTCGGCGTACCCCGAGTACCCGGGGGCGTGGTGCCAGAGGTGGTCAGCTTCCGCCACCCGGCCCGCGCGCATGATCCGGACGGTGTGGCCGCCGCACCCCGGGCAGGTCGGCTTGAGCAGCGGGGACGGCACCCGGACACCGTTGGCGCGGTACTCGAACACGACGTGCCCGTCCCGGCCCACCCTGTGCTCGATGTCGTACGCCTGCTCCCAGCCGTACCCGCAGCTCAGGCACGCGAAGGAGTAGGCCTCCCGGACGGTCTCCACCGGAGTGTGCGACCGACCGGTCAGGCCGGGGTCGCTCAGCGCGTTGCCACCGCGGGAGCTACCGATCATCTCGCTCATAGCCGTCTCCCAGCGCCCGCCGGACGCTCGTCCGGCTGGGTCTTTCCATCCCAGGAAATGCCCGGAACGCCCCGGCCGATGCCCGTCTTGGGAAGACTTGGACGCGGATTGGGGATCCCTATACGAAAGGGCGGGTCGGGTCCGGAAAACTCGTCCAAAGCTTCAGCTCGACGGGCGTTTACCCGGGGCCTTCTCTCCAAGGTACGCGCCCTCTCCGGACCCGGCACCTCCCGGATCCGGGGCCTTCCGGGCCGCCGCCATCGGGCCACCCGGGCCGCCGTCCTCAGGCCTTCCTGGCCGCCGCGTTCTTGGCCGCGACCACCGCGTCGAACACCTCCCGCTTGGGCAGCGCGAGCTCCGCCGCAACGGCCGCGATGGCCTCCTTGCGCCGCTCGCCCGCCTCCTCCCGGACGGCCACCAGGCGGGCCAGCTCGGCCGGGGTCAGCTCCTGCGGGGCGGCCGGCGGGGCGCCGGCGACCACCACGGTGATCTCGCCCTTGACGCCCTCGGCCGCCCAGGCCGCCAGCTCGCCGATCGGGCCGCGCTTGACCTCCTCGTAGGTCTTGGTCAGCTCGCGGCAGACGGCGGCGGGCCGGTCCGCGCCGAACGCCTCGGCCATCGCGGCGAGCGCCTCGGCGATCCGGTGCGGGGCCTCGAAGAAGACCATGGTGCGCGGCTCGGCGGCGATCGAGGCGAGCTGGCGGGCCCGGTCCCCGGTCTTGCGCGGCAGGAAGCCCTCGAAGGTGAAGCGGTCCACCGGCAGGCCGGACAGCGCCAGCGCGGTCAGCACGGCGGACGGCCCGGGCACCGCGGTGACCTTGACGTCGGCGGCGACGGCGGCGGCCACCAGCCGGTAGCCGGGGTCGGAGACGGACGGCATCCCGGCGTCGGTGACCAGCAGCACCCGGGCGCCGCCGAGCAGCGCCTCGACCAGTTCGGGGGTGCGGCCGACCTCGTTGCCCTCGAAGTAGGAGACGACGCGCCCGGCCGGGGTCACCCCGAGCGCCTGGGTGAGCCGGCGCAGCCGCCGGGTGTCCTCGGCCGCGATCACGTCCGCGGTGGCCAGCTCGGTGAGCAGCCGGGGCGGGGCGTCCGAGACGTCGCCGATGGGGGTGCCTGCGAGAACGAGTACTCCTGTCACGGGCCCCATCCTTCCAGGAACGGCGCCGCGGGTGCTTTTAAGGACGATTCGGGCAGCTTCGGAGGGAGCCGTCCCCGCCGTGGGCAGCGCCCCTACGATGTGGCGGATGAACGGCGACACGGCGGCGCAGACGCCAACTGGTACAGACCACACGGCGCAGGGTGGCGTCGGCGTGCCGGTCCTGACGGACCAGCAGTCCCCCGCCGTCCCGGGCCCGCGCGGGTCCGGGCCCGGAGAGCCGTGGCCCGGAGAGCCGTGGCCCGCGGAGCCGCGGACGGACTGGCTGCGCTCGCTGGCCCGGTTCGGCTACACCGCACCGTCGCAGCCCTCGCTCACCGAGCGGCTGGTGCCGCCGATGCCGGACGGCCCCGGGGTGACGCCGCACCGGGTCGCGCCCTCGCCGCTGCTGCTGCGGCTCGGCGTGGCCTTGCCGGCGCCGCTCTGGTCCTGGCTCTGCCGCTGGGCGGGCTGGCTGGGCCCGCTCGCGGTGGCGCTGTTCGCCGGGGTGCTCCGGTTCGCCAACCTCGGCGAGCCGCACGCGATCATCTTCGACGAGACGTACTACGCCAAGGACGCCTACGCGCTCTGGCACGGCGGCTACGAGATCAACTGGCCGGACGGCGCCAACGAGAAGATCATCGCGGGTGACGCGGTGCCCTACCGGCCGGACCCGAGCTACGTGGTCCACCCGCCGGTCGGCAAGTGGATCATCGGCGCGGGCGAGATGCTGTTCGGGATGAACCCGTTCGGCTGGCGGTTCGCGGTGGCGCTGCTCGGCACGCTGTCCGTCCTGATGGTGGCCCGGATCGCCCGCCGGCTGTTCCGCTCGACCCTGCTGGGCTGCGTGGCGGGCCTGCTGCTCGCCGTGGACGGCCTGCACTTCGTGCTCAGCCGGTCGGCGCTGCTGGACCTGGTGGTGATGTTCTGGATCCTCGCCGCCTTCGGCTGCCTGCTGCTGGACCGCGACCACACCCGGGCCCGAATCGCGGCCCGGCTCGGCGGCGTCGCGGACGCGGCGGCGGCCGCGCGGATGAACCTGGGCTGGCGCCCGTACCGGATCGCGGCCGGCGTCTGCGTCGGCCTGACCTGCGCGACCAAGTGGAGCGGCCTGTACGTGGCGGCCGCGTTCGGCGTGCTGACGGTGCTCTGGGACGCCGGCTCGCGCCGCCTGGCCGGCGCCGGCCGCCCCTACCTGTGGACGCTGGTGCGCGACGTCGTCCCGGCGTTCCTCTCCGTCGTCGTGGTCTCCGCGGTGGTCTACGTGACCTCGTGGTGGGGCTGGTTCGCCAGCAGCACCGTGCCCGGCAAGGGCGGCTACGGCCGCGACTGGGCGGTCGGCCGGTCCACCGACTACCCGTGGATACCCGAGGGCCTGCGGGCCCTGTGGCACTACCACTCGACGGTCTACGACTTCCACACCCACCTGCACGACCCGCACACCTACCAGTCCAACCCGTGGAGCTGGCTGGTGCTGGGCCGTCCGGTCTCGTTCTTCTACGAGTCCCCCAAGCAGGGCCAGGCCGGCTGCACCGCGAGCGAGTGCGCCCGCGAGGTGCTGGGCATCGGCACCCCGCTGCTCTGGTGGGCGGGCGTGGTGGCGCTGGCGTACTGCCTCTGGCGCTGGGCCGCCCGGCGCGACTGGCGGGCCGGCGCGGTGCTCTGCGGCCTGGCCGCGGGCTACCTGCCCTGGTTCGCCTACCAGGAGCGGACCATCTTCCTGTTCTACGCGGTGGCCTTCGTGCCGTTCCTCGTGCTCGCGGTCACCATGCTGGTCGGTGCCCTGATCGGCCCGCCCGGCGCGTCCCGGGACCGCCGGATCATCGGCTCGGCGGCGGCCGGCCTGCTCGTCCTGCTGATCGTGTGGAACTTCCTCTTCTTCCACCCCCTGTATACGGGGGAGACCATTCCGATGGACGACTGGCGCAGGCGGATGTGGTTCGACAGCTGGATCTGACGGGCCGGGGCAGCTGGACGTGAGCGCGGGAACCGTGCGGACGTGGTGCGCGACACGTACCAGATCCGTCACAAGACCCCGGCGATTCGTCGGCGCGCGGCGCTCGCCTGCCTAGGCTGAGCACCGAACGCGCATCCGGCCACCTCCGGCTGCGGCCGGCCGCCAGACCCTTGGGGGAGCAGCACATGCGCAAAGGCGCGAAGATCGGCATCATCACCGGCGTGTCCCTCGCCGTGCTCGCGGGCGGCGGCTACGGCGCGTACAGCCTCGTCGGCGGCTCGGACTCGGACACGCCCGAGGCCAAGAAGGCCCGTACGGTGGTCGCCGAGCCTCCGAGCGCCGACCAGGCGGCGGCCGGCGCCAAGGACTTCCTGGCGGCCTGGGCGGCCGGCGACGTCGCCAAGGCGGCCGGGCTGACCGACGACCCGGCGGCCGCGACCACCGCGCTGAACGCCTTCAAGGACCAGGTGAAGCCGAGCGGCCTGACGCTCACCCCGTCCGGCCCGGCCACCCCCGCCGCCTTCGCCTCGGCGACCGGCACCCCCTCGCCGGGCGCCAAGCCCACCGGCTCGGCCACCGCCCCGGCGACGCCGTCCGCGGCGGCCGGCGACACCGCCGCGGCCACCGCCCCGGCGGCTCCGTCCGGCGTGCTGATGGGCTTCAAGGCCCGGGCCGAGTTCGAGGGCACCAGCCGGGTCTGGGACTACAACGGCTTCCTCAGCGTCGTGAAGATGAGCGACAACACCCCGGCCGTGCACTGGGTGCCGTCGGTGATCCACCCGCATCTGGGCCCGGGCGAGGCGATCGCGACCCAGCCGGTGTTCGCCCCGCCGGGCAACGTGGTCGACCGCAACGGCAAGGCGCTGCAGGGCGCCTCGCTCACGCCGACGCTGCTCGCGACGCTGCAGGACAACGCCCGCAAGCTGCAGCCGGCCCAGGACCAGAGCGACGCGGGCAGCGGCGTGGTGATCAATTCCGCGGACGGCAAGGGCGCGACCGACAAGCTGTTCACGATCGTCGAGCCGAAGCCGGCCAAGCCGTTCAAGGTGACCATCGACAACACGCTGCAGGCCGCCGCCGAGAAGGCGATGGCCGACCTCGGCGGCAAGTCCGGCTCGATCGTCGCCATCGAGCCGAGCACCGGCCAGGTGCTGGCCTTCGCCAACGCGCCCGCCAACGGGCAGAACCGGGCCTTCCTCGGCCTGCTGGCCCCCGGCTCCACGATGAAGATCGTCACCTCGGCGGCGCTGCTGGAGGCCGGCGTCAACCCGGACACCGTGGTCCCCTGCCCGGTGAAGAGCAGCAACCCCAAGGCGATCCCGAACTCGTTCCCGGACGCCTACCCGACCAACACGCTCCAGCAGGACTTCATGATCTCCTGCAACACGGCCTTCATCGACCAGGGCCTGGCCAGCCTCAAGCCGGGCGCGCTCACCTCCACCGCCAAGGACGTCTTCGGCATCGGCCTGGAGTGGAAGACCGGCCTGCCGAACACCGACGGGCGGGTGCCGGACGCGGGCACCAACAAGGACGAGCAGGCCATGCAGTCCATCGGCCAGGGCAAGATCCAGATGAACCCGCTGGCCATCGCCTCGATCACCGCCACCGTGCAGAGCGGCGAGTTCAAGCAGCCGATCCTGGTCGCCGACCTGCCGCAGCAGAAGGCCGCCCGCAACCTCTCCCCGGACGCCGTCGGCAAGCTGAAGGCGATGATGGCGGCCACCGCCAAGGACGGCACCGCCAAGGCCGTCATGAACGGCATCACGGACAACGCGGGCGCCAAGACCGGCTCGGCCGAGGCCACCGGCATCGACACCACCAACAGCTGGTTCACCGCCTACCGCGGCAACCTGGCCGTCGCCGCCGAGGTCCAGGGCGGCGGTCACGGTGCCGACGCGGCCGGCCCGGCCGTCGCCTCCCTCATCAAGGCGGCCGGCACCCGCTGACCCGCGCCCCCGGTCCTGCCCCGGTCAGCCCCGGGGCAGGACCGGCTCCGGCCGGGCCAGCAGGCAGCTCGCCGGGACGGGCGGCTTGGCGCTCCACCGTCTGGCCGCCAACCGGGGCCAGATCACCAGCACCACCGGCAGCGCCAGGTACCCGAAGCGCCCGGCCGGCGCCAGCATGAACGCGATCGCCAGCCCGGCCGCCAGCAGGTCGGCGGCGGCGATGGCGGAGACCGGCGGCCGGGCCAGCAGCCAGATCGCCACTCCCAGTCCGCCCACCGTCATCAGCACCAGCGACACGGTGTGCCCGGTGGGCCCGAAGCCAGCCAGCACCTTGCCGGGCAGCGGGCTGCCGGCCGGGGTGTGGATCGCGGTCAGCCCCAGCGGGAACCGCACCACCTGTTCCCGCAGGGCGTCCGCCTGGTACACCACGGCGGGCACGATCACCGCCAGGCCCGCGCCCAGCGCGGTCAGCCCGGCCCGGGCGGCCGGCCGCCGCCCGTACAGCCGCCAGAGCAGCAGGACGGCCACCGGGAGCGCCGGCCAGGCCGTCCACTTCAGCGTGCAGGCCAGCGCCAGGACCAGCCCGGCACCGATGGTGCGGTCGCGCTCGGCGAGGGCCATGGCCAGACAGCAGACGCCGATCAGCGGGAGGTCCACTCCGCCGACCACCAGCGCGAGCGCTATCAGCGGCGAGGCGGTGAGGACGGTGAGCGGCAGCAGCGGGGCGCGGTCCAGGGTCGGCCGCAGCAGCCGCCAGCTGGCCAGCAGACAGGCCAGGAAGGTCAGCGCGAACCAGATACGGGCGTCCCCGACCACCTGGGCGACCGGGTTGCCGCTGCCCACCAGGGCGCGGGGCATCCCGAACAGGGTCATGGCCGGGAGGTACGGGTTGTAGTCGGTGACCACCACCGGGTGCGGCAGGTACGGGTTGCCGGTGGTGAGCAGCAGGTGCGCCGAGCGCTCCACCACCATCACCTCGGACTGGTGGCGGCCCTCCAGGGCCAGCATCGCGAGCGGGAGCAGGACGGCGCCCAGCAGGGCGGCCGCGGCACCGGCGCGGGCGGCGGCCCGGCGCGGCAGGACGAGGCAGCACAGGCCCGCGAGGGCGTACGCGGGGGCGGCGACGGCGCCCCAGAGCCGTTGGTTGGGGAGGTCGGAGACCAGGGGGAAGGCGGCCGCCCAGCCGGCCGCGATCAGACAGCCGAGGAGCTGGACGCGGCGCATCGAGGCGAGGCGGGCCGGATTCAGCCGATCGGGCGTGGGTGGAAACGTGTTCTCACCACGCTGCCGGGGGAACGGCCGGGGTCCGAGGCCCCGGCGCAGGCGCGCGGGCCTGGCCGTCGATGCCGTCGATTCGAAGGGGTCCGGCGCTCTGGTACGGCCGGTGAAGCGGCCGCGCGGGCGGGAGAAGCCGGGCGTGCGGGTGCTCACCATGGTGGAAGGTTATGGGTGGGGGCGGTGTCGTGTCGCCATCTCGCCCCAGGGAGTGTCCCGGGACACGGATGGGGCCGCCGGGATGTGGTCATCACGCGGCGGCCCCTCGTCCTGTTACCGGCGGGTCAGCCGAGCTTGCTGTCGGCCGGGGCGTCGGCGGGGGCCTCGGCCTCCGCCGGCTGCTCCGCCGTTTCCAGCTTGGAGTGCTTGATGCTGTAGCCGAAGTAGACGGCCAGGGCGACCGCCAGCGCGACGCCGCCGGCCTCGAAGGTGTCGGCGTGCAGGCCGGTGATCAGGTAGATGCAGAAGGCGACGCTGAGCACCGGGACGACCGGATAGCCGGGCACCTTGAAGCCGCGCGGCAGGTCGGGCTGGGTGCGGCGCAGCACGATCACGCCGATGGAGACCACCGAGAAGGCGATCAGGGTGCCGAGGCTGGTGATGTCGGCCAGCTTCTCCAGCGGGATGAAGGCCGCCAGCGCGCCGACGCCAACGCCGACCACGATGGTGTTCCAGATCGGGGTGCCGGTGCGGGGCGAGAGCTGGGCGAAGCGCTTGGGCAGCATGCCGTCGCGGCCCATCGAGTACAGGATGCGGGTCTGGCCGTAGATCACCACGAGGGTGATCGAGAAGATCGAGATGATCGCGCCGACCGCGAAGACCATCGCCGGCCAGCTCTGGCCGGTGATGTCCTGGAGGATCTGGGCGAGGCCGGCCTCCTGGCCGTCGAACTTCTCCCACGGCTGGGCGCCGATGCCGGCCAGGGCCACCAGGATGTAGAGCAAGGTGACCACGACCAGCGAGATGATGATCGCCAGCGGCAGGGTGCGGCGCGGGTTCTTGACCTCCTCACCGGCGGTGGACACGGCGTCCAGGCCGATGAACGAGAAGAAGATGCTGGACGCCGCGACCTGGACGCCGCCGATGCCGAGCGGCATGAACGGGGTCAGGTTGCCGGAGCGGAATCCGGTCAGGGCGACGCCGATGAAGAGCATCAGGATAAGGATCTTGATGCCCACCATGGCCGCGTTGACCTTCACCGACTCGCTGACGCCGCGGACCAGCAGGATGCAGACCATCGCGACCAGCAGCAGCGCCGGCAGGTTGAACCAGTGGGTGGCGTCGGGCGCGCCGGCGAACCGCTCCGGGATCTGGAACCCGAAGGCCAGGTCGAAGAACTTGTTCAGGTACTCGGCCCAGCTCACCGCGATCGCAGAGGCCGAGACGCCGTACTCCATGAGCAGGCAGATGCCGACCGCGAAGGCGACGCCCTCGCCGAGGGTGGCGTAGGCGTACGAGTACGAGGAGCCGGAGACCGGGATCGCGGAGGCCATCTCGGCGTAGCAGAGCGCGGTGAGACCGGCGGTGACGGCGGCGATCACGAAGGAGACGATCACGGCCGGGCCGGCCGACGGCACCGCGGAGTTCAGCACGAAGAAGATGCCGGTGCCGATGGTGGCGCCGATGCCGATCGAGGACAGCTGCCAGAGGCCGATCGAGCGGCGCAGGTGGATGCCGGAACGTCCGCCCTCCTCGGGCGCGCCGGCGGGGAGGGCGTCGTTGCCCTCGCTCTCGGCGATCAGGGTGGAGACAGGCTTGCGCCGCAGCAGGCGCGCGCCGAGGGTGTTGCTGGCCAAAGCGGGGTCCTTCTAGGCGAGGGAGGGTGTCCTAGCGGCCGGTCCGCCTTTGAAACATGGGGTGTCATCAGGGACCAACCGAACAAACATGGGACAGTACCCCGCCTATGCACCAGTGTCGCAAACGAACAGTCGATCCGTACGCATTGTACGAATTGTCACATTGGTACGTACAAACCGGACACTTCGCAGACGGCGGATCTTCCTCGGAGCGGCTAAGCCGCAGGTCAGCGGCGCGCCGGACCGGCCGGCGCGGCGGTCACCCGCCGAGGACGCCCTGCATCACCGGTCGCGCGACCGGAGCGGCCGGCGCGCCCGGCTGAGCATCGGCGCGCCGGGGTCGGCCGACGAGCACCATCGGCGCCCTCGGCCTCTTCCGTCCGGTGTGTCGCACGGACCGGGCGCCCCCGGACCCACCGGAACCGGTTTCCGCGCCCGATCGGCCACCGGCGCCCGGGAGTTCGCACCGGGACCCGGTCGTTCGCGCACCGGACCACGCCGATCACGGCGAACTGACGGTCCCCCGGGTCCGTCCTCGAACTCCCGTCGTCCGCCCGGAGGACGGGAGTTCGGGGCCGGACCCTAGGATCGGGCGGGTGATTACCGGACGACGACCGAAGGCCAGGCTCGGCAGCCTGCTGGCCGCCCTGGCGATAACAGGCGGTGCGCTGCTCAGCGGCCTGCCCGCCCATGCCGACGAACCATCAGCCGGCAGCGCCGGCAAGGAAGCCCCACGGGTCGACCTCGTGCTGGACGTCAGCGGCTCCATGCGGGCCACCGACATCCAGGGCAAGAGCCGCATCGCGGTGGCCCAGCAGTCGCTGAACGAGGTGATCGACGCCCTGCCCGCGGAGACCGAGTTCGGCATCCGCACCCTCGGCGCCAACTACCCCGGCGACGACAAGGCCCAGGGCTGCCAGGACACCAAGCAGCTCTTCCCGGTCGGGAAGACCAACAAGACCGAGGCCAAGACCGCCGTCGCCACCCTGCGCCCGACCGGCTGGACCCCGATCGGCCTGGCCCTGCGCGGCGCCGCCCAGGACCTCGGCAAGGGCGAGACCACCCGCCGGGTGGTGCTGATCACCGACGGCGAGGACTCCTGCGCCCCGCCGGACCCGTGCGACGTGGCCCGCGAGCTCGCCGCCCAGGGCATCCACCTGGTGGTCGACACCCTCGGCCTGGCGCACGACGACAAGACCCGCCAGCAGCTGCTCTGCATCGCCAACGCCACCGGCGGCACCTACACCGACGTCCGTACCCAGGAACAGCTCACCGACAAGGTGAAGCAGCTGGTCGACCGCTCCAACGACACCTACACGGTGACCCCGGTGAAGACCGCCGGCACCGACAAGTGCGAGAACGCGCCGGTCCTCACCCCCGGCGTCTACAGCGACCGGGAGAAGTTCTCCGAGCACCGCGTCTACCGCGTCCCGGTCAAGGCCGGACAGGAGCTGCGGGCCTCGGTCAGCGTCGGACTGGACCGGGCCGTCGCCCGCGACTACGGCGTGCTGCTCCAGGCCACCGGGACCACCGGCCAGGAGCTGGTCCGCGGCACCGACGCCGGCAGCGGCCGGACCGACGTGATCTCCACCGGCCTGCGCTGGTCCCCCGCCGACTCCAAGGGCTACGCCTCCGCGACGCCGTCCGCGTCCGCGAGCGGCAAGCCGGAGACCACGGTCTGCCTGGTCGTCAGCAACTCGCTGGCCGCCCAGGCCGGTGTCCAGGCCGAGCCCGGCCTGCCGCTGGAACTGACCATCGACCTCACCGCCGCCTCGCCCGCCCCGGACGGCCCGGCGATGGGTCTCGGCCGCGGCTGGATCCTGCTGCTGGTGCTCACCCTGGCCGGCCTGCTGACCGGCCTGGTCTTCGGCTGGATCGCACGCTGGCGGATCGCTGTCTGGCGGGAGAACTGACCATGCGCACCTCGACGAACCGCAGCCTCCTCCGCGGCGCGCTGACCGCGCTCGCCCTGCTGCCCGCCCTCGCGGTCGCGGCCCCGGCCGCCTCCGCCGCCTCGCCGTCCCCCACGCCGAGCTCGAGCGGCACCCCCGCCCCGGCCACCAAGGCCGGGACGTCCTTCCTGACCGCGATCAACCTCGCCCCCGGCCAGGACGCCAACGTCGCCGCCTCCACCGGCGACTACCTGTACTGGGCGTTCGGTGCCTCCGAGGGCCAGACCCCGACGGTCGGCCTGACCGTCAACCTGGCCGCCGGCAGCGACCGGCACGGCCCGCAGACCTGGAGCGTCGAGGTGTTCGACGGGCTGCGCCGCCGCCAGTCCTGCACCGCCGGCACCCAGAACGCGACCGCCGAGCCCGCCACCGGGTCGCTCGCGCTCAGCTGCACCCTGCGCGAGGTCCGCTCCTGGGCCGAGCCGTGGTCCGGCGACCCGCTGCCCGGCACCTACTACGTCCGGCTCTCGGTCTCCGACGTCCCGCAGCCCGACCTCGGCCTCGCCGCCTCCGTCCAGCTGCACGTCACCGCCAAGGGCGACGCGGACAACGCACAGCCGGAGGGCGGCGAGCTCAAGGCCCCGCTGGTCCCGCCGGCCGGCGGCGGCGCGTCCACCGCCAAGGCGGCCGCCCCCGAGGAGCCCGAGGACCACTGGTACACCGGCTGGTTCTCCGGCTGGAACAGCCGCTGGTTCTGGACCGTCGCCGGCGGCGCCCTGGCCGCCCTGGCCGGCGTCGCGGGCTACACCCTCACCCGTCACCCGCGCGGCCGGCGCCCGGCCCGCTACGGCTCCGTGCCCCCGCAGTCCGGCGCCCCGCAGCCGGGCCCGTACGCGGGCTCGGGCCAGCCCTGACGGACCCCGCCCCACTCCCGGGGGCCCGGCCGGAGCGCCCCCGCCGGCCGGGCCGCCGGCGGGGGGGGCGGCGCCGCGCGCCACGCGGGCCCGCG
>NZ_JBEYVJ010000036.1:0-40414 GCF_040643935.1 Kitasatospora sp. NPDC047058
CCCAGCCCACCCCCTAACCGTCTTGTGTCCTATTGCTCTGTCTTTTTGTGCGTGTGCCGCCGCCCGCGGGGCGGGCCCCGGGGCCCCCCCCCGGCGCCCCCCCGGCCGGGTAGATCAGTGGACGCCGGTGGTGCAGGCGCCGCAGGTGGAACCGCAGCCGTCGTCGGTGAGTACCTGCAGGCTGGCGAAGTCGGTCCGCTCGACGGTGGTGATGTCGAGGTCGAACTCGTCGACGGCGGTCGCGGGTGCGGCCTGGATCTGCTGGGCCATGATGTGGATCTCCTTCGTGAATTCCCTTGCGGGGCCTGGCGCCGGGCGCGGGATGCGCCGCGATCACCAGAAGTTGGGTGGGACGGGTGCGCCCGGTGGCCCGGGGCGGCCCCCGGGCCCGGAAAGTGCCGACGGCGTCGACCGGTCCGAGTTCGGGAAATGCGAGGCCACGTGGGGGAAGGCGTACGGTGCCGGGTTCTCTCGCGGGGCCCGGGCTGACGTCACGGTCCGGTCCGCCGGTCACCGCGCGCCGGCCTTCCTAGCAGCCGGCGCCACCCCGAGTGCGAGCAGGGTCTTCGCCTGCTCCGCCGTGAGCGTGCCGTCGCGCAGCGCGCGCTGCTGGCGCTGGAACCACTCGCCGAACCGGGTGCCGTCATCGAGGACATGGTCGTGCCGCACCCGTGCGTGGCCGTGGCGCCTCCGGAAGTCCCGGAGCACGTCGACGTTGGCCTGGTAGCGGGCCTGGGGACCGCTGAGTTGAAGATGGCGGGCGGTGATGCGCTGCGCGCGGTCGGCGGGCATGGTGTCGGCGCGGAGCTGTTTGATCTGCACGATCCGCCAGGCGCCCAGCGGCAGGCCGTCCGCGGTGACGTGGTCCCGGGGAACGACCGGGGTGCCGTGCTGCCGCTGGTAGGCGAGCCAGGCGTCGAAGTGCCGGTCCCATCGGTGGTCCCGGGAGTTGACGACGAAATCAAGGTCGAGGAGCTGTCGGGCGCGCTCAGGGGACAACTCGGCGAAGGTCGTGCGTCGGGTGCCGACCTGGCTGCCGAGCGGGCGCCCGGCCGCGTTGACGTAGGACTGCGGCACGTCGAGGTTGCCGAACTCGGCACGGTATTCGGTGAGGTCGGCGACGAACTGCGACCACCCGTGCTCGTACTCGTTCCACACGACCCCGAGGGCTTCGAGCTGTCCGGTCTGCTCGGCGGTGAGGCGGCCCTGGGCGTGGCGGGTGCGCTGGTATTCGAGCCACCTGCCCACCGCGAGGCCGGCGGGGGTGCTCCAGTCACGCCGGAGGCGCAGGTGCCCGTGCTCGGCATGGAAGGCGCTCGCGGCGCCGAGGTACTCCTCCCACGGTGCGGTGGCCGCGCGCACGACCTGGACGGTGATCGCGGAGGCGAAGCCCGGCGGGACCTCGATTCCTGTGACCGACAGCCAGTGCGGCATCGTCTCCCGGCCCCCGCTCCGGTCGCCGTAGGAGGCACGCCCCATGGAGCGGCGGGCCTGGTCGAGGGAGAGGGCGAGGTCCTCGTCCTGCGCGGCCAGCGCGCGCACCACCCCGTAGGCGGTGGCGTACGCCGAGCCGTACAGGGCCTCGGTCGGGTCCTCGTCGGGGCCCATCACCGCCGGCGCGAAGACGAGCGCCGTCTTGTCGACACCCGGGTCGGGCAGGCGTCCGGCCCGCCCGATGGCCTGGATGATGTCGACCTCGCCGCGGGGGCAGAGCAGGCCGACGGAGTCGATCGCCGGGATGTTCACGCCTTCGGTCAGGACGTGCGCGTTGGCGACCACGATCAGGCCGGGCTCGTCGGAGCGCAGACGGTCCAGGACCCGTTCGCGGTGGGCCGTGGACTGGCCGCCGTGGACGTGGCCGGCCCACAGCGCCGCGGGGCGCTGCGAGGGCTCCAGGTGCCGCAGTGCCAGGGGCAGGGTGGTGGCGAACCACTTCGCGTCGGCGATGGTGCGGTGGTAGGTGACCATGCGGCGCGAGCCGTGCTCCGCGGCGGCGCGCAGCAGGGCGATCTGTGTTGCCAGCACCGGTGCGGAGACGGCGTTCGCACCGGTGGAGAAGTACACCGGGTCGTCGACGGCGGTGGCCGCCTCGCGCACGGCCTCCTGTGTGATGACGGGCACGACCAGCCGGTAGGGCGCCACGATCCGCAGCTGCACCGCCTTCCCGTAGGTGAGCCGGTGGCCGACGGGCCCGAAGACCTTGGTGTCGTGCATGCTCACGACGTCGTCTCGGCCCTCGGCGGCCCGGCTCGTGACGATCTTCATCGTCGCCGTCATGCTGACCCGCTTCTCGGCGGGGACACGTGCTTGGTCGTGCACGGCCGCCCAGAGCCGGTCCTCGACGCCGACCGTGCGGTGCGCCTCGTCGACGGTCGTCAGTCCCCAGGCGGGGAGGCCGTGGTCGGCGTGGGCTGCGATCAGGACGTCCAGGCTCTGCAGGGTGCAGAAGACCGTGACGGTCCCTGGTGCGCGGACCAGCGCGGTCAGCTCGGCGGGGTCGGAGGTGACGGTGGCCATGGCGGCGTCCAGCTCGCCTTGGTGGCGGGCGAGGATCTTCCTGTCGGAGCAGACGGCGACGACCCGGCCCAGGCTGTCACGGCCGAAGGTCCGTGCCAGCTCTGCGACCGACTGGGCGATCAGGGCCAGGCTCGGAAAGGTCCGCAGCTGCGTGCGGGGCGCCAGCCGTCTGCCGATCTCGCCACTGGTGCGCGTCTTCCCCGTCCCGCAGGCCATCGTCAAGATGGTGCGGTCCTCGCGGGCGAGGACGCGGGTGATGTCGTCGGCGGCCTCGATCTGGTCGGCTCGAAGCATCGGCACCGGCAACGGTCATTCCTCTCTCAAAGGGCGGTTGGCGAAACGACTGGGACGGCCCCGGGCGGGGCGCTCCTCGGTGCGGGAGCACGAGGACACCTGGGGCCCGCTGCCGGGTGCCGCTGTCCGGGGGCCGTGGTGTTCACGCCGGCTCCCGGACGGGCAGCGTGAGGCCGGGTATCTGGACCAGGCCGAGCACGATGGCGACGGCGACGGTGTGGGAGCTGCGGGTGGTGCCGCACCTGCGCAGTACCACCCGCAGGTGGGACTTGACCGTGTCGAGGCTCATCTCGGCTAGCGCAGCCACCTCCGGGAGGGACAGGCCGCAGGCGATCAGGAGCAGCAGCAGGCGGTGGGTGGCGGCCAGCTCCAGCGGCTCGGATCCGGCCGGGAGGACATCGTGGGGGCGGATGACGCCGCGGGCCAGACCGATGACGAACGCGCCCGTCCGGCCACGGGCACCGAGCCGGTTGAACACCTCGACCATGTGCGATTTCACGGTGTCCTCGGTCAGGCACATGGCCTGGCCGATCTCGGCGTTGGACATCCCGGCCGCGGCGTGCCGCAGGGCGAGGGTGTGCTGCTGCGTCAGGTCGGGTTCCCCAGGGGCCTGGGCGAGCATCTCGCTCAGGTGCCCGGTCGCCCAGGCGATCAGGGGCGTGCGGTCGACCGGTGGCCGTCCGGACCTCTCCTCCTTGGTCATCACAGCGGGGCGCACCGCCCGAGCGCTGTCCATCAGGGTCCACATCGAAAACGCTTGCGGGTAGTTGCCCACCTGCCGCCCGCGGCGGGTGTCGTACTCCTCGGCGAGCAGGCCGACGTCGTTGCGCAGGGCCAGGAGCTTGTCGAACAGCTGTCGGGCCTCGGCGGAGCGGCCGATCAGGGCGAGGGCGTCGACGAGCCAGAACGAGCAGGCCAGGAACGCGCCTTCGTGCCCGGACAGGCCGTCGACGTTGTCGTCGCTGTCGGCGTGGGTGGGGTAGCGCAGGAGGAAGCCGTCCGGGGTGGACAGTTCGCGCTGGATCGCCTCGACGGTGCCGATCACCCGCTTGTCGTCCGCAGGCAGGAACCCGACCTGCGGGATCAGCAGCAGAGCGGCGTCCAGCTCGGTGCTGCCGTAGAACTGGGTGAAGGTGTTCCGCTCGGGGTCGTAGCCACCCGCGCAGACATCGCGGTGAATGGCCTCGCGCACGGTCCGCAGGCGGTCCAGGACCGATCGCGGGGTGCGGGGGCGGCGCTGCAGCAGCGTGATGGTGCGGTCGAAGCAGACCCAGGCCATGACCTTGGAGTGAACGAAGTGCCGGCGCGGCCCGCGAATCTCCCAGATCCCCTCGTCCGGCTTACCCCACAGCATCTCCAGCCGCTCGGCCAGGGCGAGCAGCAGCGCGTCGCAGCCCGGGTGGGCGGGCAGGCCCGCGTCATCGGCCAGCAGCAGCGCGTCGGCCAGCTCCCCGTAGACGTCGAGCTGCAGCTGCCCGGCGGCGCCGTTGCCGATGCGCACCGGGCGGGAGTCCTCGTAGCCGGGAAGGTGGCCGAGGACCTTCTCCTCCAAGTCGGCGGAGCCGGTGACGCGGTAGATGGCGCGCAGGTCGGCTGGGTCGATGACTTCGGTCAGGTAGTTGCGCCAGGCGCGGGCCTCCTGGGTGAAGCCGGCCCGGAGCAGGGCGGCGACGGTCAGGGCGCTGTCGCGCACCCACACGAACCGGTAGTCCCAGTTGCGCTCGCCGCCGATCAGCTCGGGCAGGGAGGTGGTGGGCGCGGCGATGATCCCCCCGTCGGGGTGGCACATCGCCTTGAGGGTGATCGCGGCCCGCACGACGGCCTCGTGGTCGGGGCCTCGGTAGGTGCAGGCCGAGACCCACCGCTGCCAGTAGTCCGTGGTGGCGGCCAGTTCCGCGTGGGCGTCGGGGACGGGCGGGGCGGGCATGGTGGAGCGCTGCCAGGTCAGGGTGAAGGCGAAACGCTGCCCGGCGTGGACCTCGATGTCGGCCCGGCAGACCCCCCTGCGGCCGGCGCTGTGACGGTGCTGGGAGTCCAGCCAGTAGGAATCCGGTCCGCTGGTCGCGCACAGCCGCGGCACGCCGTGGTCGTCGGTGCGGCTGATCCGGGGGCCGAGGGCCCCGTAGCCGGGCCGGGGGCGGAACACCGAGGCGATGCGCACCGTGCCGCTGACGCCCTCGACGACCCGCACGACCCGCGGCGGTGGGTCGCCGTACGCGCTGGGGGCGGGCATGAAGTCGCTGATCCGAACGGTGCCACCCTCGGTGTCCCACTCCTGCTCCAGGACCAGGGTGGATCCGGCGTAGCGGCGCCGGGTGGCGGGCGGCGGGGCGGTGCTGTCGTAGACGGCGGGCCCCAGGCGCCAGAAGCCGTGGTCGTTGTGCCCGAGCAGTTCGGCGAACACGGCCGGGGAGTCGAACCCGGGCAGGCACAGCCAGTTGATCGTGCCGTCGGTGCGTACGAGGGCGGCGGAGCCGGTGTTGCCGATGAGCGCGTGGTCCTCGATCCGGGTCGGCGAGGCGGGTGCGGGGAGCATGGGGGTCCTTGCGGATGAGGCCATGGCGGTGGCGGGGTGGGTGGAGGAGGGCAGCGTGTGCGGTGTCCGCGCGGGCCGGTCGGCCGGCGCAGTCGGTCCCGGGGCGGCCCGTCAGGCCACGCTGGTGGCGGGGGGTTTGGTGTATCCGATGGCGCTGGACCAGTGCCACGGGTAGGCGAATCGGGGACCGCCTTGGCCGCGGGCGCAGGCCAGCCGGTGGGCGGCTTCGTCCGCCCAGTCCGGGGCGCGGACGGCGGCCTCCAGGGCGATGACGACGCCGACGGCGGCGCGCAGCGGGGCCAGCACCCTCGCGTACGGTTCGCCGCCGTCCACGGTGGTGACGTCGGTGCCGTACGCCGCGCAGAACTGCCGGTAGTTCTCCGGGTCGCCTCCGAAGCCGTCCCGGGTCCAGGCGGGGAACGCCAGGTCGTAGTGGGCCGGGCCGATGCTGACGTATTCCAGGTCGATCAGGGCGGGGCCGGCCTTGGACCGGAGTGTGTTCTGGGTGGCGAGGTCGCCGTGAAGGACCACGGGCCTGCCGGGCCAGTTGGTGCCGGTGAACAGATCGCCCAGGGCGCGGGCGTGGCCGGTGAGCCAGTGCCGGTCGGCCGGGCCGAGGACGTGGTCGGGCAGTCGTTCGATCCGGGTCAGCAGGCTGGTGGCTGGGTCGAGGCGGGGCAGGTCCAGGTGGCCGGGCACGGGGAGGGCGTGCAGGCGTGCCAGCAGGGGGGCCAGCTCCTCGGAGGAGATCCGGCCGCCGTCGCCGAGGTCGTGGGTGAACGTCACTAGGTGCCCGGCGGCCAGGACGGGGAAGCGGGTACCGGCCGGCCGTGCGGTGAGGATGCCGCCCTCGTGCAGCCACTGGGCGGTCAGCACCTGGCGGGTGACGGCGGCCCGCGCGGCGCTGGAGTGGTGGACCTTGGCGATCACTGGGCCTCCGGGCGAGGCCGAGGGCAGGCGCAGCACCCAGTGGTGGTTGCGGTGCAGCAGGCGGGCCCCGCGTGGGTCGAAGCCCTGCGCGGCGCAGGCGGTCACCAGTGCCTCGCGCGCCGAGGCCGTCAGCGCTGCGGTCCCGGCCGTGGCGGTGTCTTCGGGCGGGGTGTGGTTCGGGTTCATGACCGGCCTCCTCGCGGCGGGGCCGACGCCCGGGCCCGCGGACCGGCGGGCGGTTGACCGGCCGGGTTGGGGTCGGGCGGGCAGCTCACGGCGGGTTCTCCGGATCGGATGGTCTGGTCGGTGGTCAGGTGCACGGGTGCGGGCTCCGCTGCGGGGTCACGGGCAATCGCCGGGTGGGAGAGCTGGGCCAGGGCGGCTGCGACGGTGTCGGCGAGCGTGGACTCCACCGGCAGCCAGGGCAGGAGGGAGCGCAGGGTGTTACGGGTGGATGCGTGGTCGAGGTCGCAGCCGACGACCACGGCTCCCGTGGTCCGGCCGAGCAGGTGCGATTCGTAGAGGTCCTGTATCCGCTGGGCGCCGATCGGCATCCAGAACATGACGCAGTCGACCCGGCGGATGGTGTGGTCCTGCCAGCCGAACGGTTTCCAGGCGAGGTAGGGGTCGGCGCCGGGACTGGTGGGGCGGGGGCTGAGCACGGTGCCGTCGAAGCCCGCGTCCGCCAGCAGGGCGACGGCCTCGGACTGCCAGTGCGGGACGCCGATGCTCCGCCCGGCCAGGTAGAGCGAGAGCTGGCCGTCGGCGATGAACTCCTGGGGCGGCTCGATGAGCCTCACGCCTCTGCCGCCGTCCGGTCGGCCATCAGCACCATGGTGACGGCGTGGGTGCGGTTGCGGGCGCCGAGCCGGGCCACCGCGCGGCGTATGAGATCGCCGGTGGCGTTCTCCGCGAGACCCATCTCGCGGCCGACCCCGGGGGTGTCGTGGCTGGCGAGCAGGCGCAGGGCCCGGTGCTCGCTCGGGTCGAGCGGCGGGAGGCTGTCGGTCAGGGCGGCGCGCAGGGGCGCGCTGTCGAGGAGCCCGGCTGTGATCAGGTGCGCGACGGTGCGGGTGCGGTCGGTGAACCCGAAGCGCTTGTTCAGGTCCCAGATGAGGCTGGACAGGGTCGCGGCCGGCCGGCCCAGCTCGGCGGCGGCACTCGCGGTGGTGTGCCCGAGGGCGAGCAACTGGGCGAGATCTCGCTCCTTGTCCAGCAGCGCCCTGGCGGTCGCGGCGGCGGAGCGGAGAACCCCGCCTCGGCTGACGAGGATCCGGCGCGCACCGCAGACGGCGACCACGTCGGGCATCGGGTCGGCACCGACGACGAGGCAGCGCTCGATGGACAGCCCGAGCGCTTCGGCGGCGGCGCGGTAGGGGTTGGTGCCCTCTTGCTGCCGGCGTCGGCCGTAGACGGCCGCCGACCACAGGTTCGCCACCCGCAGGGCGGTGAGCTGGTCGACGAGGTCGCTGCCCAGCCTGGGCGCGACGACGGCGCAGGGAACAGCTACGGAGCGGGCCCGCAGCAGCAGCCGCAGCAGCGGGGCGGGAGCCGTGGGCGACACGCGGTCGCCCACGCTCAGCAGCACGGGGTCGGCACCGAGCAGGGCGGTGCGGGGCAGGTCGGCCAGCGCGCCGATGTCGACGATGACGGCGGTGCGGTCGCGCAGCTGGCGGTCCAAGTCCCGGATCGCCACGGTGTCGGAAGGTGGAGGGGCGTTCATCAGCTCTTCGGTGTCGTAGGGGTGCGGCCCTGGCCCGGACGGCCGCCATGGGGTACTGCGGTGGAGCGGTGGTTGAGAACGCGGTCGGCGGCGGCGAGGGCGGCGAAGGCGGCGCCGACGAAGATCGCCAGGTACAGCGGACGGTGAATCACGCCGGGGTGCCGCAACAGGTGGAGCAGTGCGGCACCGACCGGGATACCGGACACGAAGCCCAGCAGTGCCATCAGCGCCGAACGGCCGCCCAGCCCGCGCCTGTTCACGCCGCCCGCGCGATCGGCCCGGCGGGGGCCAGCGGTTCAGCCGGCCAAGCGGGGTCGACATCGCTCAGCAGGGTGAGGCGCGCCAGGACGCCGGCGACGGCCGCCTGAACCTGGCTGCGGACGCCGAGCTGGCCCAGGAGCAGAGTGCTGTAGCCGCGCACCGTCCCGTACGAGACGCCGAAGGCCGTCACGATCTCGGGCGTACTCAGACCCCCGGTCCAGGCACGCAGAAGATCGTGCTGTCGCCGTGTGAGGCGCACGGTGGCGGTGAGGGCCGCGCAGGGCTCGGCGGTGTCGGTGACGAACCGTCGGGCCGCGGCCCACGCGGCGAGGTGTGGCGGGGTGCGGGTGCCGGTGAGGGTGAGGAGCTCGTCGACGGCGGCACCGACCTGGTCGGCGCGCAGGTGCAGGAGCGGGTCGGCGGCGATCAGCGCGTGGGTCTCGCCGTCGGCGACCCGTCGCAGCAGCCGGGCCTGGGTGGGGGTGAGGTCGGGTGCGGGCGGGAGGGTGTTCATGGCGGGCTCTCCGAAGTCCTGGTCAGTTGTCGGCGGCGGGCCGGCCGGGCTGGGCGAGCAGCCGGGGGCCGAGGAGGGCGGCCCGTCCGGTGCCGATGAGCAGGACGAGGTCGTCGGGCCCGCCCAGGTCGCGGATGACCTGTTCGGCGCTTGGTTCGCACGGGCCGGTCCGGACCCGGTGCACGGCGCCGGAGCCGCCGAGCGCACCAGCTGCTGCGGCGGCGATGGCCTCCAGCGGGTCGTCGGCGTGCACCACCGGCAGTGGGGTGCTGACCGGCAGCAGGACCGCCAGGTCCGCCTCGCCGAGGGCCTTGCCGAGTTCGGCCGCGTGGGCGGTGGCGCGGGCGACGCCGTCCGGCTCGAGGACCGCGATGACGCTGCCTTCGGTGAGCATGCGGGCGGCTGTGACGTCCTGGGCCACCTCTCGGGGGTGGCGGGCTCGGGATTCGACGACCGTTCCGAAGCCGCGGGTGCCGAGGTCGGTGAGCGAGTGCCTGACACCTTCGAAGGCGGTGAGCCGCTCGGCGATGTCCGCAGCGTTCTCGCCTGCGACGAGGGCGGTGGCGATGGCCGCGCCGGCGGCCAGCGCGTGGTGGCGCCCGGCGAGGCGGACGACGAACGGGTGCTGCTCACCCTTGTACCGCAGGGTGAGGTGGTAGCAGTCGCCCATCCAGCGGGGCACCATCACCCACACGTCAGCGCTCTCGTCCAGGCCCACCGTGACCACTTGCGGGCCGGGCCGGTCGCGCAGGCGCTCGGCGACGATCTTGACGCTGTTCTCCCAGGTCGGCAGGACGACGGTGGTGGCCGACCTGGCCAGGGAGGTGGCCGCGTCCAGGCCCGCGATGGTGTCCTCGTAGTGCGGGGCGCTCGCGTCGGCGGCGGTGATCAGCACGACGGAGGGCGACGGCGACCGGAACGGGGACCTGGCGGCGAGACGGGGCTGCCAGGCGCCGGGCGGCGCCGCCTCGTGGGTCGCCGTGTCCGGGCACAGGTCCACCACCAGCCGTCGCCGGCCGCTGTGCCCGGCGGCCACCCCGGCCGCGGGGGCGGTCAGGATCCAGCCCGTCTCGCCGTCGTCGAGCGCGCGGGCCAGCACCGCGGCGGCGGTCGCGGTGCTGTGGCTGCCGGCGACCGCCACCGTCGGACGCCCGGCCCCGGCGCACACCTCGGCCAGCGCGTGGGCGCGGGCCACCACCGGCAGGCCCAGCTGCTGGGCCCGGTCCAGTTCCGGGTGCGGACCCAGTGCCACGCCCGACCACACCACCGCGCTGCGGTCGGCCCCGACGTGGCCGGCGTCGGACCCGACGCGGACGCGGACCCCGGCGGCGGTCAGCTGCCCGACCAGCTCCTCGTCGCCCGGGGACGGGTCGGCGCTGCCGGTGACGTCGGCGCCGCGTGCCGCCAGCCACAGCGCCAGGCCGGCCGTGCCGGGGTGGGTGACGTCCGTCAGGTGAGGAGCGGACAGCAGTTCCGGTACCGCGGGCACCGCCGGTTCCGCAGCCACCTCGGTAACAGTGGAGATGGGCACCTCGGCGATGGCGGGGGCCTCGGTGCGGGTGGGGGTGGCCATGCGGTCCTCCAGCGTGGTCGGGACGGGAAGTACAGGGGCGGGGTTGAAGCCGGGCCGGTCGCGGGGCGGGGACACCGCGGCCGGCCCGGGGCTCTCACGTCTGGGCGAAGCCTCGTGCCAGCTCGGCATCGGTGACGTGCCGGTTGTGGTGGCGCAGGTCCATGCGGGCGACGGCGGCCAGGTGTTCGGTCGCGCGCCGGCCCAGCAGGCCATCGGCGAGCGCGCTGATCTCGAAGTCGTCCAGCGCGGCGGAGAGGGAGACAGGGACGGGTGTCGCCTCGTCGTCCAGGTAGGAGTCGCCGCTTACCGGGGGCGGCGGCTTGAGCGCGGCGCAGATCCCGTGGCGGATCCCCGCCAGAACGGCGGCGAGCGCCAGGTAGGGGTTGGCGTCCGCGCCCGGCACCCGGACCTCCAGGTGCAGCCCGCGGCCGTGCCCGACCACCCGCACCGCGCAGGAGCGGTTGTCCCGGCCCCAGGTGAACAGCGTCGGCGCGAAGGAGTGGTCGGCGAACCGCTTGTAGGAGTTCACGTACGGCGCCCACAGCGGCGCGGTGACCGGCAGTACCTCCAGCAGCCCGGCGACCGCCTGCCCGCCCAGCTCGGACAGCCCGGTGGCGTCCGGGTCCTCGCCCAGCACCGGCTCGCCGTCGCGGTGCAGCGAGATGTGCAGGTGCAGACCGGAGCCGGTCCCAGTCGCCGGGGCCGCCATGAACGTCGGGGCCAGCGCGTGCTCCTCCGCGACCGCGCGGACCGCGTGCTTGAACAGCACGTGCTGGCGGCACGCAGCCCTCGCGTCCCCGTACGGGAAGGTGACCTCGACCTGGCCCGGGGCTCCCTCCAGCTTCACCGCCTCGACCGGCAGCCCGGCCTGCGCGAGGACCCGCGCCAGGTGCCGCCCGAACCCGGCGACGGGGCCCGGCTGGTCGAGGGCGTAGTCGCGGTTGTCCCACGTCGCCGGACCGAGCCCCCGCCAGCCGGCCGCCGCAGCGTCGCGCGCGGTGCCCTCGTAGGCGACGAACTCGGTCTCGATCCCCACCGCGGCACTGAGGCCGAGCCCGGCCAGCTGAACGAGCTGCTCGTCCAGCACCGTGACGGGCGCCAGGGGGTGCGGCCAGCCGTTCTCGATCGGGTCGGCGAGCACCACCGCGGTACCCGGCATCCACGGCAGCACCCGGGCGTGCTGGGTGTCGGGCAGCAGCATGACGTCGCCGAAGCCGCTGTCCCATGAGAACGCACCGGTCTGCGGGGCGGTCATGCCCAGGTCGGTGCCGATCACGTACCCGCACACCTCCGGGCTGATCCGGCCCGACCCAAGCCGCTCCAGCAGCACCTGGGCGTCGTACGCCTTGCCCTTGAGCCGGCCCTGCACATCCACGGCCGCCAGCAGCACGGTGTCGATGCGGTGGGCGTCCACCAGCTCCCGCAGCGGCCCGACCGGCGAGGCGGACCGAGCGACGGCACGGTCGGTGCGGGAGCGCGTGGCGCGCACGGTCGCCTTCATACGATCTGCGCCTCGACCTTGGCCAGCTGCGCGTCCTGGACGACCGGCACGGAGAACTTGTCGCCGGCCAGCTTCCACCACGCCCAGGCCAGCACGAGGACCGTCCCCAGGGTGATGGGCGCGTAGTTGAACGTCTCGACGGTCACGGGGGCGCGCTGTGGCAGGCACATCAGCGCCGTCAGGATCACCACCCACACCACAGCGGCTATCCCGATCGGCCTGCTCCACCGGCCCAGTTGCCACGGGCCCGGGACGAACCGGCTGCCCCGGCGCAGCCGCAGGTAGACGGGGATGATGTAGGAGCAGTTCATCCCGATCACGTTGATGGCCGTCACCGCGCCGTAGGCGACGGGAGACCAGAGTGAGGGGACGGCCAGGACGAAGGCGACCGAGACGGCCAGCCACACCGCGGGCACTGGCACGCCGTTGGCCGAGACCCGCCGCCAGGTCGTCGAGCCGGGCAGCGCGTTGTCCCGCGAGAAGGCGTAGATCATCCGCGACGCTGCGGTGGTCTCGGCCGAGCCGCAGAACAGCTGGGCGCCGATCACGATCAGCAGCAGTGCTTTGGCGCCGGTCGTGCCGAGGGCGTCAAGGAAGATCTGCGCGGGCGGCACCGCCGCGCCGGCGGTGCCCGCGTAGTCCTGCACGGCGAACAGCAGACCCGCCAGCAGCACGAACCCGGCCAGCAGCGAGACCCAGATCGACCGCACGATGCCGCGCGGTGCCGCCATCCGCGCGTTCTTCGTCTCCTCCGACATGTGCGCGCTCGCGTCGTAGCCGCAGAACGTGTAGCCGCCCAGCAGCAGACCGACGGCGCTCACGTAGACCGGGTTCGACCAGCCTGTGTCGTTGGCGAAGTGCCCGAACACGAAGGACGGGGACTGGTGGTGGGAGGGGACGACCGCGAGCACGCCGACGATCACCGCGACACCGAGCAGGTGCCACCACACCGAGATGCTGTTCAACAGGCTCACCACCCGCACACCCACAACGTTCAGCAGGGCGTGCAGCAGCAGGACAGCGGCGAAGATCGTGAGGACCAGGCCCGGGGTCGGCACAACGCCCCATTGGAGCCCGGCGAACGCCGCGATGAAGGACGCGGCCCCGTAGTCGATGCCGGCGATGCCTCCCAGCAGCCCCATGAGGTTGAGCCAGCCGGTCACCCATCCCCACCGCGGGCCGCCGAGGCGCTGGGACATGAAGTAGAGGCCGCCGGAGGTGGGGTAGGCGCTGGTGACCTCGGCCAGGGAGAGGCCGACGAGCAGGACGGCCAGGCCGACGCCGACCCAGCCCCACATCATCACCGCCGGGCCGCCGGTCACCATCCCGAGGCCGAACAGCGTCATGCAGCCGGACAGAACCGAGATGACCGACAGGGAGATGGCGAAGTTCCCGAACGAGCCCATTCTCCGGGTGAGTTCAGGTTGGTAGCCCAGTGATCGCAGGTGCTCGTCGTCCCCGTGCGCGGGGGCGGAGCGGTGGGATCGGGACATGCGGAGACCTCCGTAGGGCGAAGCGACGGTGGGGAGCCCGGGTGCCGGTGCCCGGGGGACGACGGTCAGCGAACAGCGGCGAACGACTGGGCCATGGCCTGACGGAGCAGGTCCTCCGGACGGCCCGACAGGCTCGCCCAGGGTTGGGAGGAGACGAACGGGTCCAGCGACGCGAACACCTCGGCGGCCTGCTCCGGCTTCCGGGTCGCCCAGAGGGCATGGGCGAGGTGGCTCTCGTCCGTCACCAGCCACCGGTCGCCGGCTGACCGTGCCGTCCGCCAGTGCTCGTAGGCCCGCCACGCTGCTGCCTTGACGCCTTGGTCGTTCGTCCACAGCAGCGCGACTGCCTCCTTGCGCTCGGCACGCCGGTAGCGGTCGACCTGCAGGTACAACGGGAGTGCGTACAGAGGTGAGCCGGACGGGGCGGCGGGCAGGTACGTCGCCACGAACTCGGCCGCAGTGCCGCCGTCTCCCCGGGCCAGCCAGAAGCGGAGCATGCGGTGGAACGCCTCCCTGCACCACGGGTCGGCCAGGTGAGCCTGGTTGAGCAGCCCCCACGGGCCGGGTGGAAGCATCTGGTCGGGCGCCGCCACCCGGTGCTCGGGGCGGGCCTGTCCCGGATCCAACTGGGCGAGCGCGAGCAGGCCGATCCACGGGACCGGGTCGCCGGCGAGTGTGGAGGCCGCCTGCCAGCACCATCCGCGGGCTTCGCGCTCCCGAGCGGCTACCTCCGGCGGTTCGGCGTGCGTCTGCGCGGCCATGAGAGCCAGTTCGACGGAAGCCCTGGCCTGAAGCGTGACCAGGCCGAAGCCGCTCGGCTCCTCCCGGGCCCAGTGCCGAAGGACATCAGTGTGAGCCGCGACGACGCCGAGCGCCTGGGTACGCGAGGTCCACAACGACCGGACGCTCCACGAACCGGCCAGCAGCGCACGAGCGGCCTGCCAGCGTCCGGCCCGCAGCTCCTCCACCGCCCCGCGCAGTTCCCCGTCGTGGCCGGCGGGGTGCTGGACCAGCTGTCCGGGCTGCGGGCTGAATGCGGTCTCCATTGCCGGTCCTTCCTCTGAGGAAATGCGAGGCCCTCGGGGCGAGGACGTGTCGAAGGCCCCGGCCCAGCCGGAAGCTGGCCGGTCAGGGCTGCCAACTTTCTTCGGCGGGTCATACAGAAGCAGCACGAACTAGCGTTGAACACGGCAAACTTGAGGCGAATATGAGGCGTAGTTGATGCAATGTGCGCCCTGACCTGCGTCTCTTCGGGTACCGCGAAATTGGGGGATGTCCACCGATGGCTCTACGGAAGCGGTCCGCGCTCGCCGCGCGGCGGGCTGCCGCGGGCTACTCGCAAGAGGGCTTCGCCGAAGCGATGGGCCTGGACAGGACCACCGTGGGTCGGTGGGAGGTCGGAAAGAGCGAGCCGCAGAGCGGGCACCGGCCGAAGTTGATGGGCGTGCTACGCGTATCCGCCGACGAGCTGGACGACATCCTCCGGCAGACCCGTGGCCAGGCAGCGACGTCGCAGGCCACAGCGGGAGCAGTCGCGGCGCAACCGCCAACCAGACCTCCCCGTAGGGAGGTTGAGGCAGCCGGCCTTCGCCTCGACAGCGGGGACACTCTGATCGGCGACTGGGCCTCCCTCTACACGAATCGGCCAGCTGCCCACGGGCATCAGTCGTGGGTCACTGCCGAGGAGTTGGGAGCAGTGGCAGGCATGCTCACGATGTTCCGCCAACTCGACCACATGCACGGCGCCCGGGCCTACGCTCCACAGGTCGGGTCCTACATCGACGGTGAGCTCAGCTCCTTGCTCGCCCGGCCGGCGGCAGACGAACGGGTGACGCGCGACCGTGCCAGGATCGCCGCTGGCTTCCTCGAACTCGCCGGATACCAGGCGGTCGACACGGGCAACCCCGGGCAGGCCCAGGCGTACTACCAGCGGGCACTGACCCTGACCACCGCAACGAACGACCAGGCGTACGGCGCCTACCTGGTGGCGGTGAACCTGGCGCACCTGGCTCTGCACTGCGGACAGCCGCAGGCCGCTCTGCGGTGGGCTTCCTCCGCGCAGGCCGCGGCGGGTACGGCGGCGAGCCCCGCGACGCGGTCAGCGATCACCGCCGTCGTCGCCCGGGCGAACGCCCGCATGGGCCGGGAGAGCGAGGCGACCAGACTGATCCTGCAGGCGGAGGAACTGCTCAGTGGGGCGAATCCGCAGGACGAACCGGAGTGGATCCGGTACTTCACGCCCGCCTACCTCGCCGACGAAGCGGCGCACTGCTGGCACGATCTCGGCCACTCCCCAGCGGCCCGGACCCAGCTCGCGGACGCACTGGACGGCGTCGGCCGTGACAAGGTCCGCCGTCTCGCCATCGACGCCGCGCTGCTCGCCTCGACCTGGCTACGCAGCGGAGATCTCGATCAGGCGAGCGCGGCCGGCCGCGAAGCCGTGACGTACGCAGCCCGCACCGGTTCTGGACGCTGCATCGAGCGCGTGGCCGGAGTCCTGGCCGAACTCAACGCTCACCGCGACTACGCGCCTGTCCGTGACCTCCGCGAGTACGCCGAGGCGGTGCTGCCGGAGGCCGGCCAGCTCGCCCTCACGATGGCCCGTGGCTCATGACGCGCCGGTAGAAGTCGAGTTCCGCTTGCAGGGCCAGCGCGCGTGACGTTGGGTCGGACAGGTAGTGGTCACCGCCCTTGAGGAGGAGCCGCTGGTGCGTATCGCCTGTGGCGGCAAGCCGGTCGGCGAGCAGCATGGCGTCCTCGGGGGAGGTGATGGTGTCCTCGGTCCCGTGGATCAGCAGGACGGGGATCCTCACGCGCTCGGGCCGGACCGCGCCAGCCGGCCCCGCCAGGACTGCGGCGTGCGGGCGCTGGAAGGCCGGGACCGACTGCTCCCACTGGGCTGGGTCGATGATGGCGGACGTTGCCGTTGCGGCGGAGAACGGGCCTGGCTGGCAAGCCGCTTGGAGGGCGGTGTAGCCGCCGGCGCTGGCGCCGCTGATGAACACGGCCCCGGCCGCCGCGACCCCGGTGGCGATCAGGTGCTCGGCGACGGCCGCGCAGTCCTCGACGTCGTAGTCGCCCCAGTGGCCGTGCAGGGCCTGCCGGAAGGCGCGGCCCTGCCCGGTGCTTCCCCGGTACAGGACCTCCGCGACGGAGAACCCGTGGCTGACGAAGTACTGGGTGGTCCAGTCGAGGCGCAGAGGAACGTCGTCGGTCGGCCCGGGGTGAGCCCGCACCAGCAGCGGTCCGGGCCGGTCGTGGCGGGAGCGGTGCAGCAGATACCGCAAGGTCACGTCATCCGATTCCACGGTCTCCACGACGGGCTCCTGCACTGTCCAGGAGGGAGAGGAGCTGACTTCCCCGCCGAGCGGGAGGGCAGGGGCATCGGGGTCAGCGGCGAGATCGGCGACCCAGACGGCCGGTGCAAGGTCCGGGGTCGCTCCGATCACCGCGACGGTCTCACCCGCGACGGCGAGGTAGGGCTTGATGGAGGTGAGGTTCGAGGCGATCTTGCGCCGTGCCGAGCCCTCGACGAGCAGCAGCTCACTGCTGATGCCGTCACCCGTGATCAGGACGATCCCGCCCGTCGAAGTGAAGTCGTAGGACTGGTAGCCGCCTTCCCAGGGAGCCGGGGCACAGTCGCCGGTGACCTGCACGACCGTCTCGACGGCGCCGTCGCGGAAGCGGTGCAGGTTCCACCAGCCCGTGCGATCGGACATGAAGTAGAGCGCGCCGTCCGGCCCCCATGACGGCTGCACCACCGACTCCGTCGGGCCGCCCGCCACCCAGGAGCCCTGCGGCGAGTTGCCTGGACGGGTTTCGGCGAGCAGGAGCCGAGAGCCGTCCCACGGCATCTCCTGGCGGTCCCACTCCAGGTAGGCGAGGACTCCGTCCCGGAGCCGGGGCGCGGCAAGGAAGCCGGACGACCGGACCAGCACGCGCGTTTCACCCGCCGGGGAGACGGAGACGATCTCGTCGGCGGACTCCCCTCCGCGGACCGCCAGCAGTAAGTCTTCCGTGGTCAGGGCCAGATCCCCGAACTGGTCATCCCCACCCCCGGAAACGGCGCGCACCGCCCGCCGACCCCTTTCATGCCGGCAGACGGACCGGCCGGCGTCCCCGACGAACCACACAGCGTCTCCAGCGACCGCGAAGCTGCCGCCACCGTAGGCATGAAGCTGACCACCGACTGGAATCTGCGGTGGCGTCACCGCGAGGCCCCGGCCGGCGGTGTCGGACCGCATGATCCGGCGCACGCCGCCGTGTTCCGGGTCGGACTGCAGCCACCACAGAAAGCCGTGCGCGAACCGGAGTTCGTCGAAGGCCACCACGTTCCGAGCCACCCACGCGGGCGAAAGCCCGTTGCTGCCCTCGATGGTCATGCGGTCCCCTCGGCCGTCGCTGCCCGCTCCGCCGTAGGCTATCCGGGTACCCGAAGCCATGACCAACCCCCTCGAACCGCCGCAGGATCGGGCAGCTCAGACAACGCCTCCCTTCGGCGCGTAGCGCAGGACGACGACGTCCCCGATGGCCTGGACGCCCAGCAGAGTCATCCGGTGGGCGCTGCCCCCGGGGTACTCGGCAGGGTGGAGAAATCGCGGGGCACCGGCGTCGCCGACCAGTAGCGGAGCCACCGCGAGGTGCACCTCGTCGGCCAAGCCCTGGGCGAGGAATTGGGTGTGGATCTGTCCACCCCCCTCGACCATGAGACGTTCGACGCCACGGTTCGCGAGGTCTTCGAGCATCGCAGTGAAGTCGACGGTGGGACCGGTGCTGACGACGTCGGCCAGGTCGCTCAGGCGCTCGCGGAGCTTCGACGCCGCCGCGTCGGTTGTGTAGACGACCTTGTCGTTGCCGAAGTGCCAGAACTTCAGCTCAGGACTCAGGTCGCCGCTGGCCGAGATCGTCACCTTGAGGGGGTACTCGGACTTCCCGGCCGCCACCCGGGCAGCGCGCCGCTTGTCGCTGTTCACCAGCAGCCTGGGGTTGTCACTGCGCAGGGTGTTGCCACCGATGAGGATGGCGTCGGAGTTCGCCCGAACTTCGTCGACACGGTCGAAGTCCGCTGCGTTAGACAGCAGCAGCCGTTGCGCGGAGGCGTCGTCGATGAATCCGTCTACAGAGGTGGCGACGCTCAGCAGGACGTGGGGGAGATGGCGGTTGGGCATCGCGGGGTCCGTTCTCTATGGAAGGCAGTATCGGTTCGGGGGTGATCAGAGGTCGTGTAGGAGCAGACCGTCGAGTTCCTGCCGAAACCGGGCCACCTCCGGCACGCGGCGCCAGCCCTGCAGCAGAGAGTCGAGCGCGGCCAGTTCGGTGAAGATCCGAGCAGAGCCGGTCGTGGCGGCGATCGACAACGCCTCGATTGCCGTGGTGGCCGCCTGCTCCGGGCCGTCGGCGTGGAGCTGTGCGGTGGCCGCGCGGGCGAGGTAAACGCCGCGGTCACGCCGGTAGGTCACGGGCAGGGACCGAATCGCCTGGTCGAAGCTGGACACCGCCTCGCGGTGCCTTCCGAGCACCGACAGCGACCGAGCGCGCTGTGCCACGACATACGCTTCGTCCAGCCAGCGACCCCGGCCAGGTGGCGCCTCGGGTGGCCGGGCGAGCAGCGACAGCGCCTGGTCGTACGCCTGTTGGGCCGTGCGCTCATCGCCTAGCAGGGCATGTCCGTGAGCACCGTAGACAGCTCCCATGGCACTGAGCCGGCTCCCCGGCCGTGCCAGGTTTTGAGCGGAGGCGGCC
The DNA here is from genome assembly GCF_040643935.1 of Kitasatospora sp. NPDC047058. Lineage (NCBI taxonomy): Bacteria > Bacillati > Actinomycetota > Actinomycetes > Kitasatosporales > Streptomycetaceae > Kitasatospora > Kitasatospora sp. NPDC047058. The sequence goes on from NZ_JBEYVJ010000036.1 coordinate 19,085, forward strand.
AGGTCGACAGCGTCTAACGAGTCCAGCATGTCGCCCGCGAGTTGCGCCTTTCGAGCCAGGATGTAGACAGCGAGGTCCTGATCGTCTGAGGCCCGCGCCCAGTCGACGGCTCGGTCCGCCCAGTATTGGGCGGCGCGGTGGTCGCCGCTGTCCTGGTACAGCCAGCTGCAGAACTCGGCGTACTCGGCCTGGACCTGCAGAAGTGCGCGGCGGTCCTGGCCGGACAGTTCCCGGCGGAGGTCCTGGATCATGAGGATGTGCTCTTGGGCAGTGGCGACGACCTCACGGGGCCCGAGAACGTTGTCGCACTCGACTAGGGCTCGGCGTAACAACCGCATGCTGTCAACGGGGTGGATGTCGGCAGAGAGGACCGGCCGAGCAGCGTGGGTAGCCGGTGAAACGAGGCTCGACAGCGCGGTCATGCTGGCCGCGGCTGAGACACCGCGTAGGAGTGCCCGGCGCGGCATGGTCACGAAGACGATCCTTCCGTCTGACGTCCGGCACCCGACCCGGACCCCGCCGTCCATGAGGACCGTTGCGCCGGCAGCCAGGCTGGAACCAGCCCCAGAGCGCCCCTCGCTCGGCCCCAAGCCTGGTTCCGCATGCCCGTAGGTCCGCACGTCAGCATCGGTACCTCGTAGGACAGTGGGAGCAGACTCCGGTCTAGCCGGTTCATCCGGCATCAGCAGAATACCGAGTCCGCGCTGGCTGACGCCCAGGAGTTCGGCAAGCTTCGGCATCTGCCACGGGCGTGGTTCAGCTAGACCGCGCTCCCAGCGGCCCACCGTGGTGCGGTCGACGCCCATCGCAAGGGCTAGGGACTCCTGCGAGAAGCCCGCGATCTTGCGGTGCTGGACTAGCCGGTCGCGCCGCGCTCCCACCAGGCGGCCCCCACTTCCCTGCCGGATTCACTGCCGTAGAAGTTCCCAGCTCAGAGGCGTCATTGCAGCAGCAACGCCTCATTGATGCATCAATTCCGCCCTGTTCAACAGGCCCTGGGAGGGCTTTGCTTTGTTGGTACCGCGCTACAAGGGCCAGCCGAACCGATTCTGGGAGGCCGAAGTGGACCGCTCGCTGCCCCTCACCGAACAGGCAGAGGTTGGCCGGCTCGGCCCCGCCGCAGGACACGGCACCCGAGCTGGTCCGTCGGACCGGGCTACTTAGGAAGCAGCGGGTCCAGGGCGGGCGTGATGGACGAAGTCATCGGGGCGGCAACCGGTCTAGGCAGAAGTGAGGATGCGCCCCATGTCGGCGTCGAACTCGCCGTCTTCGAGTCCTCGCTGGAAGGCGACCCACTCCTGGGCGTCGTAGCGCAGGATAGTGCCCGCAGGGTTCGCTGAGTGCCGAAGTGCCACGGCGCCGTCCTGGAGGAAGGCGACCTCAAGGCGGTCCGACGGGTCGCTGTCGGGCGCCACCTGCCACACGGCGTTGCTGAGGTCGAGGGCGTAGAGGGCTTCCTTGGCGGTGGTCTGGGGGTGGCTCATGCCGCGACCAGCTGGCCATTGAGGAGGGCGTCCGCGAAGCTCCGCATCGACTGGTTGCTGGTCCTGATCGGCGGGATCTGGACGTTCTTCGAGTCGCGGATGGCCACGGCCGGCAGGGACGTCATCGGGAGCAGTTCCACGCACTGGCCGTTGTTGGCGGTGTACGTGCTCTTGTGCCAGCTGGCTCCGGTGAGGGGGGCTGCGTAGAGCTTCGTTGCGTTGATCATGCTGCTGCCAGTTTTCTCTCGGTCTGCTCGATCAGGTCAAGGCTCTCGTCGGCACTGAGGGCTGCATCGGCGAGGTAGGTGGAAAGGCGGTGGAGGCGCCGCAGACCCAGTGCATCATCGACAAAGACGCTACCAGTGACGGCCTCTGCGAAGGCGGCTTCCGGGGACTCCTGCCCTTCGTTTGTGAAGGTGCTGAACGCGCCGGTCTGCGTTCCGTCCGCGCCCTTGCTGAAGGGGATCACGCGAAGGTCGATGTTGGGCAGCTCCATCATGGCGCGGAGGTGGCGCAGTTGGGCGGCTTGGACGGCTGGGCCGCCGACGTGGAACTCAAGGGCGGCTTGTGTGATCACGCCAGCGAGGCGGAGGGGTTCATCCTCGTGGAGGCGGCCCTGGCGGCGCATCTTGACCTCGACGAGGCTGTCGATCTGGTCGGGGCCGAGCGCGGCGAAGCCGACGGCCGTGACCGCGCGGGCGTACGCCTCGGTCTGCAACAGGGAAGGCACATAGACCACCTGGTAGTCGAAGATGCCGGCCGCTTCGTGCTCGTTGCGGATGAATTCGACGTACTTCGAGCTCAGGACGTCCCCGTAGGCGTCCCACCACATGGCCGTCCGCTTACGGCCCCGCTTGAACAGGGCTTCCAGGTGGGTCCGGTCGGCGTCGGGGACCTGAAAGAGGTCCATCAATGCCTCGAAGTCGTCAGGGTTCGCGCTGCGCTGGCCAGTCTCGATGCGGGTCACCTTGGAGGTGCTGCACCCGATGACGACGGCGACCTCCGCCGCGGTCAGGTCCCGGTCGTCGCGTCGGCGCCTTATGTCAGCGCCGAACGCCCTCCGGGCCGCGGTAGGGCTGCTCGGGATGGTAGCTGCCATCGGTCCCCTCCGAGGTTGAAGCGCGTCTATCCGGCCAGGGTAGGCCACACCGGCCCGGCGCGGGTCAGTGTAGGCAAGTGTGCCGTTCATATGACTGGCACTCCAAATGGCATTTTGCCAGTCACGTGCTTGACGCGGTGCGGCCGATGGGTGGACGCTACTCGACGTGACGCAGCGCACTCCTGAAATCTCGGAGTGCTACCGCTGCGCGGCCCTCGGCTTGCCCTTGAGAGGACACCCATGGCTCGCGAACTCCTGAGACCCCCACGCCCGGTCGGTGTATCTGACGGCTGGGAGGCGCTCTCGGACGGCCTGGCCGTCCAGCGGATCCACCTCCACCGCGCGGAGCTGGAGGAAGCCTCCGGCAAGGGGGCCGCCGAGTGCGGCCTGCCCGCGCAGGCGGTCCCGCTCGCGCTGCTGCGCCGGCCGGAGCCGCCAGCGGACGCGGCGACGCCGGTCGTGACCGCCGCCGGCCTGCTGGCCCTGGTCACCGTCCCCCAGCAGGTCGGCCGCACCTCGGGCACGAGCCAGCTGGCACCCGCCGCCAGCTCCGTGGCCGAGGCACTCCTCGTCGGCACCCCGCAGGGCGCCGTCGCCGACGCGGTCCGCGCGGTCTGCGCGGCGTCCGCCTGGTGGGTCGGCGCCTTCGCCGTCCTGCGCCACCTCGGCGGCCACCACATCACCATCGACGACGACGTCACCGACACCGTGCCGCTCGCCACCCTGACCGAGGCCACCCGCGCGGTCGCCCTCGGCAGCGCCCTGCGCGTCCTGCGCCGCCACCTCCAGCAGAACGGCGACGACGACCCCGAGGTGCGAGCGGCCTACTGCCGGGCCGTCACCGAGGCCGTCGTCACCGAGGCCGGCATGCCCGCCCTGCTGGAAAGCCTCGCCGAGCTGCGCCTGGTGGACCTCGTCTCCAACGCGCTCCCGTGGCGCGGCCAGTTCCTGAAGTACCGCAGCGGCCTCGGCGCCGGGCAGGTGGAGTAGCCATGAGCAGCAACAGCAGCAGCGTTCCGGGTTTCCTCGTCGTGGTCGAGGGCCTGGACGGCACCGGCAAGACCACCCTGCGCAAGGGCCTGTTCCGGCTGATCGAGAGCCTGTACGGAGTGGCCCCGCTGTCGATTCTGACGACGAACTGGCTCGACCCGGCGGTGGCCGCGGACCTGGAAGAGGGCAAGTACCGGCCCGGCCCGGCGAACCGGGACCGCTACCTGGCGGCCCTGCGCGCCGACAAGCGGGCGTCCGTCGAGCAGTTGGTCCTGCCCGCGCTCGCGCACCGGCCGGTGATTGCCGACCGGTGGCTCCTGTCGGAGCTGGCGTTCTTTGCCGTGAAGCACGACGCGCCGGCGAAGGAGACGTATGCCGCCCTCGAAGGGGCGATCGGGGTGACCGCCGACCTGACGCTCCTGCTGGAGAACAGCCCCGAGGCGGCGATGGCCCGCGCAGCCGGCCGCTCCGGTGACGCGGTCCGCGCGGACTGGGACGTCCTGGACGTCCAGACCCGAGTGCGCCGCACGTACGACGAGGTCGCCGACGACCCGTCCGCCTTCCCCAAGCTCGGCCCGATCGTCCGCATCGACGCCTCCCAGGACCGCGCGGGCGTCCTCGCCGACGCCTGGAGCGCCCTGCGCGAGCACCAGCTGCTTCCCGCCCTGCCCCTGAAGGAGACCACCGCATGACCGCCACCACCCTGCGCCCGATAGCCCGGCCGCTGGCCGCAGCCCTCCGCAACGCCGAGGTGAACGGCCGCCCGGTGCGGGCGGTCGGCGCCGCCAACGCCCCCGCCGCCAAGATCGCGGCCGGTGCCGGGTTCGACGCCCTGTGGGTGTCCGGCCTGGAGGTCTCCACCGCACTCGGCCTCCCGGACGAGAACGTCCTGGGACCGCGGGACCTGGCGGACGTGGTCCTCACCCTGCGCCGCACCACCGACCTGCCGGTCATCGTCGACATCGACAACGCTGGCGGGGCCGTCGGCCCGGCCGGCCGCTTCGCCTTCGACCTCGCCCGCGCCGGGGCCTCCGCCGTGTGCCTGGAGGACAGCGCCTACCCCAAGACCAACTCCTTCTCGATGCACCGCGACCAGAGCCTGGCAGACCTCGACCTGGTCCGCACCCAGCTGAAGGAGATCCGGGCCCAGGCCGGCCCGGAGATGCTGCTGATCGCCCGCACCGAGACGCTGATCTGCGGCGGCTCGGTGGCCGAGGCCGTCGCCCGCGCCGAGGCGTACGTCGCGGCCGGAGCCGACGCGGTGCTGCTGCACTCCAAGGATGCCTCCGGCCAGCAGGCGTTGGCGGTCGGCAAGGCGTGGACGGGCCTGGCCCCGCTGGTGAGCGTGCCCACCGCCTTCCCCCACCTGGGGCCCGACGAGCTCGGCGCGGCCGGCTACGCGCTGGCGATCTACGCCAACCAACTCAGCCGCGCGGCGATGGCCGCCATGCGCGAGGCCGCGGACCACTTCCGCGCCAACGGCGCCTTCGACCCGGCCCGCCTCGCCGACGTCCAGGACCTCCTCCAGGTCGCCGACCCCGCCGCCCGCGCCTGCCTGTGACCACCCTGCCCGCCCACCACGAGCGAAAGGAGGGACCGACCATGACGGCACTGCCCAAGATCAGCGTCTCGGTGAAGGCCGCGATCGTCCACGACGGCCAGGTCCTGCTGCTGTCCTACGACGACACCGCCGACGGCGGGGACTTCCACTACAACCTGCCCGGCGGCAAGGCCGCCGAGGGCGAGTCCCTGCGCGACGCGGTCGTCCGCAAGGTCCTGCAGGAGACCGGCCTGAACGTGCGCACCGTCCGGGAGCTGTTCGTCGTCGAGTACGTCCCCGGCCAGTACGGCTTCGACCTCGGCCCCCAGCACAAGACCCAGCACAACTTCCTCGCCGAGATCACCGACGGCCAGAGCGTCCCGCGCATGTCCGACCCCGTCGACCCGATGCAGGTCGGCTTCGAATGGGTACCCCTGGCGGACCTGCCCGGCAAGCACCTGCTGCCGAACGTCAACCAGGCACTCCTGGACGCCCTCGCCCACCCCCGCGACATCCTGGTGGACCGGTGGTGACCGCAGCCGTGCTCCGACGGCCCACAGCGCTCGTCATGGCTGGCGCCATCGACCTGATCACCCTCGCCGAGGCACTGCCCGGCTGGACCGTGCGGCACGCCGACCACCTCGACGGCAGCGAACCCGTCCACGACACCACCGAGATCGTGGTGCTGCGCTCCGGCGTCCGGCTGGGCGCCGAGCAGCTCCAGTACTTCCCGGCGCTGCGGCACGTCATCCGGGCCGGCTCCGGCCTGGACGGGCTGGACCTTCCGGAGCTGGCCCGCCGCGGGATCTCGGTGCACCGCAACCCGCTGCCGGCCGCCGCCTCCGTCGCGCAGTGGGCGCTGGCCGCCGTCCTGTCGCTCGGCCGGCGCATCCCGCTCGGGCAGTCGGCCCTGGCCGCGGGCGTGCACTTCAAGGCGGGCTGCGTGACCCGCCCCCTCGCCGAGGCCCGGCTCGCGATCTGGGGCGCCGGACCGATCGGCCAGGCGTGCGAGGTCGCGCTGGCCCCGCACGTCGGCGACATCGCCTACGCGGCCAGGCCCAGCATCCCCGACGGCACCCGCCAGCTCCCGGCCGCCGCTCTCGCCGACTGGGCGGACATCCACCTCGTCGCCCTGCCCGCCACACCGGAGAACCAGGGCCGGTTCGGCGCCGACTTCCTGGCCGCAGCCCGCGAGCGCCGCCCGATGCTGGTCTGCGTCGGGCGCCTCGCCACCCTGGATGTGGCCGCCTGCCTGGAAGCCCTCGACGACGGCGACCTCGCCGGCCTCGCCCTGGACCCGGTGGAGCGCGAGGACATGCGCCTGCTGCCCCGCGGCGGCCCGCCCCGCAACTTCATCGCCACCCCGCACATCGGGGCCCAGCGCACCGACGTCCGCGACCAACTGGACGACTGGGTCGCCACCACCGCCCGCACCCTTGCCGGCCGGCGTGAGGCGGTGCGCCCGTGAGCACCTGGTACGCCGAGCGGCTGCGGATCGCCCACGCCACCGCCGCGTTGCTGGCCACCGAGCACCCAGGCGCGCAGATCCTGCTGGAAGGCGCCCTCGCCCACGGCCTCGCCCACGCCCGCTCCGACATCGACCTGCGGATCATCACCCCGGTCGGTCACCCGGTCCGGGTCGTCTCGCGGACGGTCGACGGGATCCGCGTCGACCTCCACACCAGCACCGGGAAGGAGACCTCCGACCTCCGGAGCCTGCTCGCCGGGTTCGAACTGCCCCGCGAGGGCGACGTTGCCGCCTTCCGTACCGTCCGCCGCCGCCTTCCCGACCTCACGGCGCTTCGCACCGCCGTCGTCCTCGACGACGGCCGCCAGCACCCGGTGCTCGACAAGGACGAGCTGGACGTCTACGCCCAGTGGGCGCTGGCGGACCGGATCCAGCAGGCGATCAGCCTGACCGAGGACCTGCTCGGCCTCATCGAGGCCCGCCAGCGCCTCGCCGAACACCTGGTCTGGGAGCGCATGGCCGTGGTGGTCGCGCAGGCCGAAGCCGCAGCCGCGGGCCAGCCCCTGCTGGGGGAGAAGTGGCTGCCCGCCCTGCTCGGCCTGGCCGCCGGCCCCGACCGCTCGCCCCGGCCGGTGGTCGCGCTGCCCGACACCGAACGCCCCTACGGTACCGAGCGCGCGTTCCGGACGGTCCGGGCCCGGCTGTGCGACGCCCTGACCACACTCTGGGAACTTCCCGACGCCGGCGACGCACCCGTCCTCGACCCGGCCTGGTCCGGCCTCGGATGGCTGCCCCAGCGCTGCAGCGACGGCTGGGCACTCCAGCGCGGCGACGACCTCGTCCCGCTCACCGACGCGCAGTTCCACTCCTGGGCGGCAACCGCCCGCTCCTGACCACACCCACCGGCCGGAGGCACCATGCCGCACCGCAGCACCTTCGCCCCGCCCGACGACCTCGACTCCCTGTGGCGCACGCTGGAGAGCACCGGCCCCGACACCGCCGTCTCCGTCATCCTCAAGCTGCGCGGTGAGACCTGCGACGTCGACTGCCTGTACTGCTTCGAGAAGCGCAAGGAGGCCCCGGGCGGGGCGGTCGTCACCCGCGAGCAGATCCGCCACCTCGCCTCCCTCTTCCCCGGCCGCCGACTGGTCGTCGAACTCCACGGCGGGGAACCCCTCACCGTCGGCCAGGACGCCATGGCCGCCATCCTCGACGAACTCGCCGCCCAGCCCGCGGTCCTGCGCGTCCACCTGCAGACCAACGGCGTGCAGCTCGACGACTCCTGGCTCGACCTCTTCGAGCGGCACTGCCCGCAGCTGACCATCGGGATATCCCTCGACGGCGACGAGCAGGGCAACTCCTGGCGCCTGGGCTACGACGGGCAACCGGTCTATCCGAAGATCGCGGCGGCCCTCGACCTCCTCGGCCGGCGCGGGCGCACCTGCGGCGTCATCACCGTCGTCACCCCGGCCGTCATGGGCCGGGCCGCCGAGATCATCGACCACATCGCCTCCTTCACCGCGGTCAACGCGATCAACCTCGTCCCGGCGTTCGACAGTTCCACCACCCGGGCGACCGCCGCAGCCTCCCGCCGGGCCCCCGCCAGCCGCGAACTCCAGCAGCAGGCCATCACCCCCGCCGGGCCGGCCTGGGCAGTCACGCCCGACCAGTACGCCCGCTTCGTCCTGCAGGCCGCCGCCCGCTGGATCACCGCCGGCCACTACCGCCGCGTCAAGCTCGACCCCGTCGTCGCGGTCATCCGCCAGCTGCAGGGCGTCGGCGGAGACCACTGCCACTTCTCCAACCTCAAGTGCTCCCATGTCTTCACCGCCTACCCCAACGGCCGCCTCGGCTCCTGCGACGAACTGCCCTGGCCCACCGCCAAGCTCCTCCCCCTCGCCGGCGCCCGCAGCGAGCAGGACGTCACCGCCGCCCAGGACAGCAGCACCCTGCTCACCGGTGCCCGGGGCATGATGGCCAAGTGCCTGACCTGCCCGTACCGGGTGGCGTGCGGCGGCGGCTGCGCCGCGACCCGCTGGCGGATGCTCAAGGACACCGGCAGCGACGACGCCTACTGCGAGCACCGCGCCCGGCTGATCGACGGCGTCGCCGCCCTGATCGCCGCACCCGGCCACCCGGACGGCGCGTTCTGCGAGAAGGCCCACTGGCGGCGCCACGCGGTCAACGAGATGGCCGACGCCGACGCCTTCCTCGCCCGCTGGGACGACCCCGACGCCCACCGCGCACCCGCCCGGCTGGTGACCAGCGAGCACGGCAACATCAACACCGTCGGGCTGCCCGGCATCCACGAGGCCGACGACCTCGACCCCCTCCACCCCCAGTGGACCGCGGGCATCGAACCGCGCGTGCGACCGCTCGTCGACACCGCGACCGGCACCTGGCAGGCCGTCACCTACGACAGTTGCGAGGGCCACCCACACACCGGAACCGACGCCGCGCCGTCCCCGTTCCGCGTCGGCCTACTGCCGCGCGATGCCGCCGAATACGGACGCCTCGCCGCCCGCGCCTGCCACACGGTCACCCGCGCGAGCCCGTTCCTGCCCGCCGGGCTCGCGCTCCAGCTGATCCACACCGACCTCGCCAGCACGGCCACCGGCAGGACGCACCGCACCATCGAGATCCGGCTCGTCCCCGCCGACGGCTCCGACTGGGACACCTACTTCGCCGGCCTCGACCAGGGCGCCCGCGTCCTGACCCACGCCGCCCGCCACGCACCGGCCACCGACCGCTGCCCTTGCGAGCGCGACACCCCCTGACCCGCCCGCACCTGCCGTGCGGGCGAGGGCGATGCACGCGAGACGGCCGCTCGCCCACCGCCCGACCATCATCACCCGACCAGAGAAGAGGACCCATGAGCGACAAGATCACCGGCTTCCTCGCCGCCGTCGACGAGCTGCGCGGCGAGGACTCCACCGTCCGGACCACCGCCCACACCTCCCGCGTGTCCGCCGAGGGCTGGCCCGCCGCCCAGGGCGACGACGCCGAGGGCGACACGGGCACCACCGAGGAGAACCGCACCGTCTGACCCGCCTGACGGGGCCGGGCCGCCATCCCCGACCGGCGGCCCGGCCCCACCCACCGCGACAGGAGGACTCCCATGGCAACCCCCACCCAGCTCGGCTTCCGCTTCGCCCCCACCGACCGCCTCCACCCCGAGCGCGTCCGGCGCATCCACGCGCTCACCGCCACCACCGCACCGGCCGCCGCCGAGCACGCCTTCGCCTACGCCACCGCGCACCACTACCTCGAAGGTGCCGAGGCCGCCGCCCGCGCCGGAGACCGCGACCTCTTCGCCTGGTACACCGCGCACCCCGACGCCGGTGCCCACGCCCTCGCGGCGCCCACAGCGGTCGGCCAGTGCGTGGTCATCGCCCCCGAGCAGCTCATCACCTCGCCGATCTCCGACACCGCCTACTACCTGCTCAACCCCCACACCGGCCCCGCCCCGGCCGGGCACCAGGAACTCGCCCGCGCCGCCTACACCCTCGCCGACGACACCGGCTTCGGCGACCTCCTCGCCGGCCACGCCCGCGTCCTCGTCTTCCTCGGCCGCAAGGGCTACAACGACACCTTCGACAGCTGGACGATCAGCCGCCTGCCCGGCACCGTCTTCGTCGACCACATCGACGACCCCGCCGCCCTCGCCCGCGACCTTATCCACGAAGCCGGCCACAACTGGCTCAACGACGCGCTCGCCGCCACGGGCTGCAAGCTCGACGACCAGGCCCTGTTCCACTCCCCGTGGAAGCGGACCCCGCGCCCGGCGTACGGGTTCCTCCACGCCTGCTGGGCCTTCCCCCTCACCATGATCTACACCGCCCGGGTCCTGGAGCGCACCGAGGGAGCCGGCCGCCGGTTCCTCACCTCGTACCTCGACCTCCAACGCACCTTCCTCGCCGGCACCGGCCCCGACCACGCCCGAGCCCTCACCCTGGTTCCCGACCCGGACCTGCGCGAGCACCTGCGCGCCGTCCACCAGCAGGCCATCGGCCTGTGACTGCCGACGGCCCCGGCCTGTCCGTGCTGGTCCACCGGCCCGGGGAGCAACCCCGGCGGTGGACCGCCGGCCTGGCGAACCTGGAGACCTCCACCCCGATCACCCCGGACACCGCCTTCGTCGTCGGCTCCACCACCAAACAGATCACCGCCTACCTGGTGTTGGAAGCAGCGCAGTGTGGTGCCTTGCGCCTCGACCAGGAGGTCGCCGACCTCGTCCCCGCCCTGCGCGTGCCCGGCGTCACCATCGCCGAACTGATCACCCACCGGTCCGGGATCCGCGACACCGAATCCCTGCTCCCGCTCGCCGGCCTGCGCGACCTCGACCACTACACCGCCGACGACCTCCTCGCCCTGGCCGCCCGCCAGCGCCAGCGCGCCGTCCCCCGAGGGCAGTTCCTCTACAGCAACACCAACTACCTCCTGCTGACCCGGATCCTGCAGATGGTCCACAGCGCAACTCTCGACTACCTCGCCCGCGACCGCGTCTTCACCCCGCTGGGCATGCACAACAGCCGCTTCAAGAACGACCCCCGCGACGTCATCCCCAACGCCGCGAACGCCTACCGGCCCACCACGTCCGGATGGCAGCACACCGCCCAACCGGCCATGCTCCCCGGCGCCGGATCCCTCTCCACCACCCCCGACGACCTCGACCGCTGGCTCGTACACCTGCACCAGAGGTGGATCACCGACGGCGGACCCCTGCCGTTCGAGCGCGCCGTCCCGTACGGCCCCAGCGACCATCCGCCGTTCCTCTACGGCGCCGGCCTCTACGCCGACACCCGCAGCGACCATCACGTCGTGTTCCACTCCGGACACGAACACGGCTTCTCCGCCGCCGCCCACCTCACCGCCGCCGGAGCACGGGTCGTCTGCCTGTCCAACCACGCACAGCTGGACGCGGCCCGCATCGCCGCACCCATCGTCGCGGCGATCGACTCCGCCGACCTCGACCTCCTCGACGCCCAGCTCGTCGCGACCAGAGGTGAGGCAGAGGAGGCGCAGGGCTCTGAGCCGGTTGCGGACAGCGAGCACATCGAGATCGGCGCCTTCACGTGCGAGGACGTTCCAGGAACGCTCCGGCTGACCCGTACCAGCAGCGGCCTCCACTTGTGGCGGAAGGGAACCGGCGACCGGCTCGCTCAGACCGGCAGCCTGACGTACACCGGACCCGGATACGCGATCACCCTCGACACCCAGGAGGCGGTGACAGGCTTCCGCCTTGATCTACAGAGGGCCCCTGGGCTGCTGTACCGCCAACACCGAGGCTGATCCTGGGCGGTGGTCGGCTGCTTGGTTGTGGCGCGTCGCCAGGCGGTCGAATCGCAGTGTGATCAAGGTCGCTCGGTGTCGGCTTCACTTGAGCCGAGTTCGTGGCTATGGTCCGTCGTCCCCCGGTTGGGACTGGCCCGGCTGAGGAACGAGGAGGCTCTCCCTGCGTATCCACCGCAGCCCGCACCTGTCCCGCTTCGTGGTCGTCCCGAACGCTCTGGCGCAGAACCGCGCGATCTCCTACACGGCCAAGGGGTTGTTCCTCGACCTAATCTCTCGGCCGGAGGAGTGGAAGGAGACCTGCCGGCAGATGGCGGACTCCAGCCCGCAGGGCCGGAAGACGGTGGAGGACGCCCTCGACGAGCTCCGAGCGTGGGGGTACTACCGGGTGGACGTGGTACGGCTGCCGAACGGCCGACTCCGCTCCGAGGCCCATCTTTTCGACGTGCCGCAGCGGTCGATGCTGCCGGGTGCCGACATACCGGCGTCCGGTGAGCCGGAGTGCGGTGGTCCTGACGCCCTTCTTGGAAAGTACCTGGTGAAAATACCCTCCCTCCCTGTCGCCGAGGAGCCGCAGCCGGAGGAGCCGAGCGGATCGCGGGCCGAGGAGGAGCAGGGAGGGAAGGAGGACGAACTCGACTCCCGAACGACCGCCGACGGCGGGGAGGCGGCCGACGAGGACACCCGGGCGGCGGCTGTGGTCCTCCTGCGGGCGGTTCGGCGCGAGCGCAGACTGCCGCTCGGCGAGGCCGAGGCGGCGGCGCTCGCGCCGCTGGTGCGGGCATGGCTGGACCGGGGCGGCTCCGAGGAGGGGCTGCGCGAGGCGTTGCTGGCCGGTCTGCCCAGCGTGGTCTACTCGCCGGCCAAGGTGCTGCAGAGCCGTCTCGAGCGCAAGATGCCGCCGCCGCAGCGCCTGGACGCGCCATCGGCGCGCCGCCGACGCTTCGCTGAGTGCGAGGAGTGCCGGGATCCGCTGCCGGAGCCGGGCCTGTGCCCGTTGTGCTCGGGGGCTCGCTGCCAGAGCGGTCCGGATGAGGCGCGGGCGCGGGTGACGGCCAGGGGGCGGGCCAGGGTCCGGGCTGCGATGGCCACCGGGGCGGGCGAGGCCGCGTAGGCCCCGCTGCCGGGCGCGGAGCAGGCCGGTGACCCGTCCTGACATGGGTGAACACGTGTGGCCCCGTGTGGGGCCGGTGTGGCGCGTGTGCGGGGGCGGGGGCGGGGGCGGGGGCGGGGAGATCGTCCCGCCCCCGCACGGCGCGAGCCTAGAGTTTCACTGGCAGGGCGACGAGGCCGCGGACAAGCCGGGACTGCCGCCAGACGAGTTGGTCGGTCGGGACGGCCAGCTGCAGGCCGGGAAACTGCTGCAGGAGGACCGCGAGGACGATCTCGACCTCCGCACTGGCCAGGGGTGCGCCGAGGCAGCGGTGGATTCCGTGGCCGAAGGCGAGGTGGCTGGCGGCGTTCTGGCGGTTGAGGTCGAGGTGGTTGGGGTCGGGGAACTTCGCCGGGTCGCGGTTGGCCGCGCCCGGGCAGACGAAGACCGGGCTGCCGGCGGGCACTGTGGTTCCGGAGAGGTCCACCTCGTCGGGCGCCCAGCGCCACGTGGCGATGCTGACCGGGGAGTCGTACCGCAGCAGCTCGTCGACGGCGTCGGCGATGCAGTGCGGGCTGGCACGCAGGTGTGCCAGGTCGGCGGGGTGGTGGAGCAGGGCCAGCATGGCGTTGCCGATCGCCGCGGTGGTGGTCTCGTGGCCGGCGACCAGCAGCAGTACGGCGAGCGAGAGCAGCTCGTCCTCGCTCAGCCGGTCTTCGTCCTGGTCGTGGACCGCGATCAGGTCGGAGAGCAGTGAGCGGTCTGGGTGGGCGCGCTTGGCGGTGATCAGCTCGGCCATGTAGTCGGCCAGGGCGTGGGAGGCCCCGTCGATGCGGGTGTGGTCACCGGTGGCGAACAGGTCGGTCGACCAGGAGCGGATCGACGCCCTGTCGACCGTCGGCACGCCGAGGAGCTGGCAGATGACGGTGACCGGCAGCGGGCCGGCCAGCTCTTCGACGAGGTCGACCTCGGTGCCGGGCTCCCAGTTCCCGACCAACTGCTCGGCGAGGGCGCGGATGTAGGGGCGCAATCCGTCGATCCTGGCCGGGGTGAACGCCTTCGTCACCAGCCTCCGCAGCCGGGTGTGCTCGGGCGGGTCGACGGTGAGCATGGTGCGGGCGATGGCCGGGTGGAGCGAGCGGGTGGAGGGCTTGTCCGCGAAGTAGGCGCCGGCGTCCTTGGACAGCGGCGCGGTGAACGCCTGCCGGGCCTCGTCGTAGCCGGTGACGACGGCCACGGTGGAGGCGCCGCCGTCCAGCGACGCCTGCAGGACCGGGGACGACGTCCGCAGAGCGGTGTAGGTGGGGTAGCGGTCGGCGTAGAACGCCGGGTCGCTGAAGGGCGAGGATGCCATGGTTCGGTCCCTAGGCCGCTGTTGCAGTGGGCGCCGCTTGCCGCTGGACGGCCACGGCGGTGCGGACGATGTCGTTGTTCGCGTACTGCTGGGAGACCGAGCGTAGCCACAGCGCCTCGGCGCGGAGGTCTCCCGCGCGGGCGGACTCCCCGGTGGCCTGGGGAGCGGGGTCGTCCTGCTCCCGGGCGTCGGTTCGGGCCGCCTCGATTGCCGCGGCGACGACAGCTGCTTCGACGATGGCGGCGCCAGTCGCGGTGCCGGCCTGCCCTCGGCGTTCGACGGCTTCGGTGGCCATGCGCTCGATGGCGCGGGAGCGGTGGTTGTCCAGGTCGAGGATTCCGTCGCAGACCTCCACCACCCGGCGGTGCAGAACGACGTCCGGGTCGGTCTCGACGACCACGGCACGCAGGATGACCTGCGGGCGGACCGCGGTCACGTCCGTCCACAGCGGCAGGAGGTCCTGGGCGGTCTTGCGCTCCCACCGACGGCGCAGCATCTTGGCGGCCGGCCAGAGCAGGGCCGGGACCGTGAGGCCGGCGGTGATCAGCAGCACGCCCAGCAAGGGCGCGGTGAACGAGAACGCACAGCGGTAGGGCGTGACGAGTGTGGTGCAGCGGGGACCGCCGGGGAACAGCTCGACCCCGGCGATGGACGCGCCGGCGTTGACGACCTTGTAGGCCAGGTAGAGCAGGACGAAGAAGCAGCCGATCGCCGCTCCGCGAAGCCCGGCACGGTGGACCCGCCAGGGCGACTGGCTGCTGCGGCGCCAGGTCTGGGTGAGGCAGTCGTACGTGGCGTGCCCCATCACCAGCACGTAGGCGAGGGTGTAGACGTGGAGAAGGACGGGGGCCTGGCCCCAGTGGGTGTTCGTGAACTCGCTGCTCCAACGGCGGTCCGCGGGGACCGAGAAGAAGGCGGCCGTCATCACGGCGACGGCCACGCCGAGGAAGGCGAGTCGGGGCCGGAGCCTTCTGCGGGCCTCGACCTGCTCGTGGTTGAGGAACATGAGCCAGGAGACAACGCTGACGCTCGCGATGAGCATCAGCGCGTTGCTGGCCAGCTTCGCGAGGTCGCGGGTGACGCTGTCCGCTGCTTCCTGTACTCCGGGATGGAAGCCCACGATGGCGACAGCCCAGGCCAGCAGCATGGTGATCGTGCTGCCGGAATGAGCCGGCCGCGCCTGGCCGTTTCGGCGCGGGCGAATCCAGAAAAGAGCGGCTGCCACGAGCAGGGCAGGGAGCCCGAGCGTAATGAGGCGGATCATGGGTGGTGGTTCTTTCCGGTCAGGTGAACATCGCGTTCCACCGCTCGTCGGCGGCGGCGGGGCGCTGTGCGGGCATCACGGTCGCGCGGTACATCCGCTGGACGATGAGGCTGGCCATCAGCTCGGCCTCCTGCTCGTCCTGCTCCTCGTAGGACGTGCGGGCGGAAATGCCGAGAACCGACCAGTCGATCATGTCGGCCAATTCCTCGTCCGAGGGGATATCGGCATAACTGATCGAGCCCTTGTGTCCGCAGAGGATGTGGGCGAGCTCATGGCAGATGATCTGGCTTCGGTGAAGCGGTGATGTGTGTATTTCGAAGGAGATGACCTCGCGGTCCGAATACCTCTCGCGGAGGCCGCAGGCGAAATTCCCTCTCATGTCACGAGCTTCGACGTAGATCGGGCGGCCGATCAGCGTGGAGACCGCCTGGACCAGCTCCTCCTCGCTGAAGCGATGAGGCAGGAGCGGGAGAAGGTCGCTGAGGCGGTTCTCGCAGGCCGCATGCACAATCCCCTCCTGAAATGATCTTGGGTGGGGCCCGTGCTCATTGCGACGGCCTGCACCGTGGTCGTGACAGAGACGATCGTATGCATATCCATGAAGATCGTTTCCGCTAATGATCTTCGGGCGGCGGGAGGGGTGGAGTGAGCCCCTGCGAGTTTGTTTCGGACCGTGACGGAAAGTGCCGGTGTGCATGATGCAACCACTTGGGATGCGCGAGATCACGGGGTGGGGGCGAGTGACGAGGCGTTAGTTCATTACCGAAAGTGAGTCAGCGTGCCCGCGTCAAGACAGCTCGTGATCTGCGTCTCAGTTTCGCATTCGCGTCCCATTTCTGTTCGCACTCCGAAGGGGCATGCCCGGAAAGCCGAAATGCGCACAGACTCGCCAGGCGAGTCTATGCGCATAGATAAGGTTGAAAAATAAAGGACCCTGCGGCCGGGGTGCTCAGGGCGTGCCGGGCTCCTTGGGGTCCAGTCCCTGAGACTTGCGCGCCACGGTGATCATGTCGGCGACGAGCCTGCGGTTCTCCGGGGTCAGGTCCTTGCTGCGCAGGGCGATCGACTCGATGCCGGCGTCGCGCATGGCGTTGTGGAGGTCGCGGTCGACCAGCACCTCGTCCAAGGGTTTGTCGGTCACCCAGATATCCGGCGGCACGTCGAAGAACTTCGCGACCACGACCAGGGTGTTGATCTTGGGGTTGTCGTTGGAGCCGGACTTCATCTGCTTGAGGGTGCTCTCGCTGACGCCCGTGCCCTTGGCGACCTCGGGGATCGAGTAGGGCCCCCGCTCCTGGGGGTGGCGGTGGTCCAGCAGGTAGTTGAAGATGCCGGCGATCCGCGTCGCGCCCTCTCTCGCGGCCTCGTTCATCGGTGCTCCCTCGTGTCAGATCGTCCCACGCGGACACTTTAGTGCCCGATGGTGCCCGAGTGCACATCTCGATCGACAGTTAGCTGTCCCCATGGCCGATATTTTGGTGTACGTTGATCGCACCCGATGGACAGTTAACTGTCGATCGCCTGGTCAGGGGGTGTTTCGCTTCGCCCTGGATGAGGTGGGCGGCAGGGGGAACCGGCAGCAGATTGCTGCCGAGACCGAGTCCGCGGGCCGTCCTCGGCGGGCGTCCGGAGATTGCAGCTCCTTGATGCCACCCGCCGAGGGCGCGGATCACGTCCGAAGCAGCTCGGCCAGCCTGTTCCACCATGCGGCCGGTCTGCTCCACCGCCCAGGAGTCTCCCATGCCCATCCTCGCGGGTACAGCCGGGTCGCCGTCGCGACCGGCCACCACCGAGATCGCCACCGCCCCGGCCTCCTTCGTCGAGATTCTCGCCGGCCTCCTCGAACCGCGCGCCGCCGTCGTGCGACTGGACGCCGGTACCGGCGGCTTCCCCCGCACCGCCGGCGCGTTCGACGCCGAGGGCCAAGCGGTCCCGCAGCCCCTCGCCTACCGGCAGGCCGCAGCCCGGTGGATCGTCCAGTGCTTCCCCGGCCTGGACCCCGACCACGCCCACGAGCTCGACCTCGCCACCGGCCGCCTGACGGCAGTGGTCGCCGCCGACACGGCCGCCGTGGCCGCCTGACCGGGAAGTCCCCCCGACACAGCCCGACCGTCTCCGACCCGCAGGCCCACGGCCGCCGCGACGTCGGCTGATCAACCCTGCCCCGGTCCGCGCCGTGAGAGCCCCCGGCTGTCCCTCCCGAGCGAGACAGCCCCCTGCCGGTGACACCGCAGGAGAGCCTCCACCGCGCACAGCCGCCCGCACCCGCCGCCTCGCCCCGATCGCCCGGGGCGCCGGCCGCCATGCCCAGCGAGGACTTCCGTGCCCAGCACCACCCTGTCCGACCGCGCCGCCGAGGCGCACAGCACGGAGATGGCGACGAGCGCCTCCGGCCTGCTCGTTCCCGATCCTGCCCAGTGGATATCGACCACCACCGGCCGCATCGCGCCGGACACCTACACCTGGTTGCAGGCTGTCCACTGGGCGTCCGACACCCAGGCCCACGCCCCGGCTCGCGCCCACGGTCCGCGGTTCGGCCGCACCACACTCCGGATCGCCCAGCTGCTCGCCCAGCTCACCCCGTGCAGACCGGGCGTCGGCTATCTCGTGCGGATGCTGAAGGTCTCCGAGCGCACCGTGCAGTACCACTTGTCGATCCTCCGGGAGTCCGGCCTGCTCAGCTACACCAGCAAGGGCAGCCGTGTACGCCAGGTGGGTGGCCGGGCCAGCGAGTTCGTCCGCACCATCCCGAAGCGGTTCGACGAGGCCATCGGCCTGCGGACCGCCGAGTCCGAGACCTTCATCCGCAAGGTCGTCGGCGTCGCCTCGGACGAAGGCCGCCACACCCTCGCGCAGCTGGGCAAGAAGGCCCGCCGAACGGTCCGCCGAACCAAGCGGCGCAGCCCCGGAAGGGCCGGCAACCGCTCCTCGTCGACCTCCCCCCGTTGCACCCCAATGGGGGTCGGTGCTGTCACGTCTTCTCCTGCAGCACCTACCAACAATCCCTCTGAGAACGACGTCGCGAACGGGAACGACCAGCAGCACCAGGGGGAACGGAAGGCCCGTCGGCAGCTGAACCAGGTCGGTCGCCGCCACCAGCTCGGCCTCGAACTCGTCCGCCAGGTCGCCTGGCTCAGCGGCAGCCCCGTGCCGCGGGTCGCTTGGGCCGTACGCCACCTCGCCGACGCCGGGTGGACCGCCCACCAGGTCATCGCCGTACTCGCCCAGCGGACCCCGGCCACCCGGATCCACCGCCCGGTCGGATTCCTCACCGCCCGCCTGGCCGGAGCCGAGCTGCTGTACGACACCGAGGCCAAGCGCGAGGCGATCACCGCCTGGTGGCGCGACTCTCCGCAGGCCGCCCGCGAGCGCCACGCCGAGTGGTCCGGCACCTGGCAGGCACCGCGCAGCTCCGCGGTCCGGACCCTCGTCCAGGGCGCCTGGGCGAGAGCACGGGAGACCTTCCGCCAGCCGGCGGCCGTCCTTGACGACCGGCCCACCGGCGAAGAACACCGCGAGGCCCGCACCACGGCGTGGCGCCAGTACCTCAGCGGCAGACCCTCCCTGGTCACCTCCGCCCTGGCCATCGCCGGCCGCGAGCAGGCCGAGCAGATCTACGGCCGAGACCTCGTCGAGCGCGTCCTGCGCCTGCGCTCCACCACCAGCCACCTCCGAACAGGAACAGCACGATGACCGACAACCAGCCCGCCACCGGGATCGACCTCGCCCGACTCGCCCTGCGCCGCGCCCGCGCCGACGCCGCCAAGCGCTCCGAAACCGTGGTGAAGGCCCGGGCCACCTGGCCGACGAGCGCACCCCGGCGCGGCAGGGCCGACCCGATGGGCCTCGGAGCGGCCCTGTCCGACCTGATGGTCCAGCACGCCTGGGAGGCACCGCTCGCCGGCGGCGGACTGCTCGACCTCTGGCCGGCCGCCGTCGGAGAACTCGCCAACCACGTCACCGCGGTGAGCTTCGACCACCAGACCGGCCGCCTCGACGTCCGCGCCGACTCTCCGGCCTACGCCACCCACGTCCGCACCCTCGCCCCGGCACTCGTCGCAACGCTCAACCAGGCCAACGGAGAAACGATCCTGCGCACCATCCGAGTGCTGGGCACCCACCGAGCCCAGGCCGCAGCGGCAACCCGACCGGCCGCCCGCAACGGAGCCCCCGCGCCGGAACCCAAGATCAAGACCCGGGAAGACGCCTCACCCGGCTACCTGCGGGCCCTGGCCCAACTCCAGGCCAGCCGCCCGAGCGCGCCCGCGGACTCCAGGACGAGCCCGGCAGTCGACCGGCGGATCAGATCGCTGGCCAGAGGCCCGGAGACGGCACCCCGTCTCTCCGGCCCCAGCCCGCGCTAGCCACCGGCGGGCCGGCGCGACCGACCCTGATCGCGCCGACCCGCCCCTCGAACCTCCGCGCCCCGGCCGCGGACTCACCCGGAGACCCAACCCCGTGTCCACCATCACCTCGATCGCCACCCGCCGCCGCGACAACACCTGGGTGCAGCGCGCCGCCTGCGCCGGCACCGCCGCGCCTGACCGCTTCTACTCCCTGCCCGACCAGGCCGAAGAGGTCCAGGCAGCCAAGGCCCTGTGCAGCCGCTGCCCCGTCAGTGACGAGTGCCTCACCGAAGCGCTGGAGACCAACGACCGCTACGGAATCCGCGGCGGCATCACCGAGAGCGAGCGGCTCGTACTGCACCGCCTCGGCACCGTTCGATGGGAAGAGGAGCGCGTCCTCGCCGCCCTCAACGGCCGTCCGGCCAACCTCTCCCCGCAGGAGAAGCACAGCGTCTCCGTCATCGCCGCCATCCTCGACCTCGACCCGCAGATCTGGGCACCAGTGCTCGGCATCGGCCGCAAACGGGCACTTACTCGACTGCGCGAAGCCCGCGCCCAGCTCGAGAAGCAACCCTTCCTGCTGCGGCGCGAGCAGCGCATCGCCGCCGCGTTCACCCCGGCGACCACGGTGGTGGCGGCGTGAGCGATACCACCGGGCCGAGCCGGATGTCCCGATGGGACAAGGCCGCGATCGGCGTGATGGGCGCGGTCGGCGGAACTCTGAGCTACGACGCCTTGCAGCAGATGGCCGTCGCCATGCACGTCCGCCCCGAACTCTCCTATCTCTTCCCGGTCGCCATCGACGGGTTCATCGCGTACGGCGTGCGGGCGCTGGTGGTGCTGAAGGAGGCACCGCTGCGGGCCCGTGTCTACACCTGGTCGGTGTTCGGCGGAGCCACGGCCACCAGCGTCTGGGCCAACTGGACCCACGCCGTCAGCTTGAACGGCGAGACCACAGCAGCCGGCCAGGGATTCCACCTGAGCAACCCCGCGGTCGGCGCGCTCAGCACCATCGCCCCGCTGGTACTCGGCGGCGCCACCCACCTGTACATCGTCATGTCGCGGCACACCTCTACCGCGCAGCCCAGCCCGGCTGACGAGCAGACCGAGACGAACGGGACAGCTCAGACCGACCAGACCGACCGGACCGACTCCGACGAGCCGACCACGGTCCGGTCCTGGTTGCGAACCCGCTTCCGCCGCAACCGATCCGACACCCAGGAACTCGACCACACCCAGGCCCTCGCCGAACAACCGCGGCTCCGCCTCGTCGGTGCTCCCGTGTCGGGTCCGTCCGGTCCGGTCCCCGTGTCGGGTCCGTCCGGTCCGGTCCCCGTGTCGGGTCCGTCCGGTCCGGTCCCCGTGTCGGGTCCGTCCGGTCCGGTCCCCGTGTCGGGTCC
>NZ_JBEYVJ010000037.1:0-40255 GCF_040643935.1 Kitasatospora sp. NPDC047058
CTTGGGCAGAGGATCGTCAACGACAGCCCCTCGGCGGCCTGGCAGAAGCTGTCGCGGGTACCCGCCGGGGAGCGGCCGCGGCTGGTGCTGCGGGTGGTGGGCCGGGATCGGCGGGAGCTCGCCGGTGGTCTCGTACTCGCTCAGCATGTCGATCCGGCGGGTGTGCCGCTCGTCGCCGCTGTACGGGGTGCCGAGGAAGATCTCCACGAACTTGGTGGCCTCCTCCTGGGTGTGCATCCGGCCGCCGATGGAGATCACGTTGGCGTTGTTGTGCTCGCGGCCGAGCGAGGCGGTCTGCTCGCTCCAGGCCAGCGCGGCGCGCACGCCCTTCACCTTGTTGGCGGCGATCGCCTCGCCGTTGCCCGAGCCGCCGATCACGATGCCCAGGGCCTCCGGGTCGGCGGCGGTGCGCTCGGCGGCGCGCAGGCAGAACGGCGGGTAGTCGTCGAGGGCGTCGTAGATGTGCGGCCCGCAGTCGACCGGCTCGTGGCCGGCCTCCTTGAGCCACTCGACGAGGTGGTTCTTCAGTTCGTATCCGGCATGGTCGGAGCCCAGGTAGACGCGCATGGCACGAGTGTGGCATGCGCGTCCGCCGGGGGTGCACAGCAGGCCCGGCACGCGGCTCAGCGGCGGCCGAGGAGCTTCCAGGCGAGCGGCAGGGCGCCGGCCGCGAGGGCCGCCTTGAGGGCGTCGCCGACCAGGTACGGGTAGAGGCCCAGCTCGGCGGCGCGGGCGAGGGGGACGTGCAGCGAGACGGCGAGGTAGGGCACGCCGACGGCGTAGATGGCGAGGCTGCCGAGGACCATGGTGACGGCGGTGTTCAGCGGGGTGCGGTCGGCGCCGCGGCGGGCCAGTGCGCCGGTGAGGCCGGCGGCCAGGACGAAGCCGAGCACGTAGCCGAGCGAGGGCATCGACCAGCCGGAGGTGCCCTGGGCGAACCAGGGCAGGCCCGCCATGCCGGCCAGCAGGTAGAGGCCGAGCGAGGCGATGCCGCGGCGGGCGCCGAGGGCGGTGCCGACCAGCAGCGCGGCGAAGGTCTGGCCGGTGACCGGCACCGGGGAGCCGGGGACGTTCACCGACAGCTGGGCGGCCAGGCCGGTGAGGGCGGCGCCGCCGGCCACCAGGGCGAGGTCGCGGGCCTGCGCGCCGAGCCGGGTGGAGGCGGCGGGCAGCAGGTCGGCGAGGACGGCGCGGCTCATGGTCGGGGTGCTGGCGGTCGGGGCGCTGGCGGTGGCCATCGGGTCTTCCTCCGGGCTTCCTCGTGACGATCGGTCTGATGATCAGATGAATGAACAGATGTGAACCTACGCGCTGTTCCGCTTCGTGCACGATGGGGAACCGGACAAACCCCCGGAGGCCGTCCTTGTCGGATCCGGCCCAACTCTTTTCGACGGAACGTGACGGATCCGGCCAATCTCCGTCACGATCCGGTCCGCATCGTGGGCCCGGGCGCAGGATTCTTGGCACGGTCGGCCGCACCACCGGATATTGGGCAACTCGCACCGCAATCCGAACAGTCTGGATCCCTCTCCATGGCCCGTACCTCCGCGCCCCCGGCGCCCGCGGCGACCTCCGCCCCCGCCGACCCGGCCGGCGGCCGGCAGCTCTCGCACGGCCTCAAGCAGCGCCACCTCTCGATGATCGCGCTCGGCGGGGTCATCGGCGCCGGCCTCTTCGTCGGCTCCGGGGCGGGCATCGCGGCGGCCGGACCCGCGATCATCCTGGCCTTCACCCTCTCCGGGCTGCTGGTCATGCTGATCATGCGGATGCTCGGCGAGATGTCGGCCGCCCGCCCGGCCTCCGGCTCCTTCTCGGTGCACGCGGAGAAGGAGATCGGCACCTGGGCCGGGATCACCGCCGGCTGGATGTACTGGGTGATGCTCTGCTGCGGCGTCGCGGCCGAGGCCACCGCCGCCGGGAAGATCGTCAACGGCTGGATCCCCGGCGTCTCCGCCTGGGTCTGGGTCGGCCTGTTCATGGTCTTCTTCTGCGCCAGCAACCTCACCGCGGTGAAGAACTTCGGCGAGTTCGAGTTCTGGTTCGCCGCCGTCAAGGTCGCCGCGATCGTCGCCTTCCTGGTGCTCGGTGCGCTCGGCGTGGCCGGGGTGCTCGGCCCCGGCTCCCCCGGCACGACGAACCTCACCGGTCACGGCGGCTTCCTGCCCAACGGCGTCAGCGGACTGATCGTCGGCCTGCTCGCCTCGGTCTTCGCCTACGGCGGCCTGGAGACCGTCACCATCGCCGCCGCCGAGTCCGACGACCCCAAGAAGAACGTCGCCAACGCGGTGCGCACCGCGGTCTGGCGGATCGCGATCTTCTACATCGGCTCGATGGCCCTGGTCGTCACCCTGGTCTCCTGGAAGGACCCGTCGGTCGTCGAGAACGGCCCGTACGTGACCGTCCTGCAGCACCTGGGCGTGCCCGGCGCCGGCACCATCATGGAGGGCGTGGTGCTGATCGCCCTGCTCTCCGCGATGAACGCCAACATCTACGGCTCCTCCCGGATGGCCTACTCGCTGGTCTCCCGCGGGCAGGGCCCCAAGGCGCTCGCCAAGGTCAGCGGCGGGGTGCCCCGGATCGCCGTGCTCGCCTCCTGCCTGTTCGGCTTCGGTGCGGTGCTGGCGGGCAAGTTCTGGCCGGACACCGTCTTCACCTGGCTGATGAACACCACCGGCGTGGCCATCCTGGTGGTCTGGTTCTTCATCTGCGTCGTCCAGCTGAAGATGCGCCGGCGGCTGGAGCGCGAGACGCCCGAGCTGCTCACCGTCCGGATGTGGGGCTACCCGTACCTGACCTGGGCGGCGATGGCCGCCGTGGTCGGCATCCTCGGGCTGATGACCACCACCGAGGGCAACCGCGAGCAGCTGTACGCGGCCGGTGTGCTGGTCGCGCTGCTCGTCACGGCGGGCCTGGTCAAGCAGCGCCGGGACGCCGCGGCCGCCCGGTAGCGCACGCGGAAGGGCCCGGTACCGCCCAGGCGGTACCGGGCCCTTCGTGCTGTCCGGGTGCGGGCGCCGCCGGACGCGCGTCCGCTACTCGAAGGACGGGCCGGCGGTACGGGTGCGCTTGATCTCGTAGAAACCGGGGGTGGAGGCGACCAGCAGGGTGCCGTCCCAGAGGCGGGCGGCGGCCTCACCGCGCGGCGCCGGCGTGACCACCGGGCCGAAGAACGCGACCCGCTCGCCGTCCGCGCCCTCGACCGCGATCACCGGGGTGCCGACGTCCTCGCCGACCAGGCTGATGCCCTCCTTGTGCGACGCGCGCAGGGCCTCGTCGTACGCGTCGGTGCCGGCCGCGTCGGCCAGCCCGGCCGGCAGGCCCGCCGCGACCAGCGCCGCCTCGATCGTCTCGCGGTTCTGCGGCAGGCCCTGGTTGTGGAAGCGGGTGCCCAGCTCGGTGTAGAGACGGCCGAGCACCTCGTCGCCGTGCTCCTCGGCGGCGGCGATGCAGACCCGGACCGCGCCCCACGCGTTATCCAGCAGGGTGCGGTACTCCTGCGGCAGGTCACGGTGCTCGTTCAGCACCGACAGGCTCATCACGTGCCAGTTCACGTCCACCGGGCGCAGCTGCTGGACCTCGATCAGCCAGCGGGACGTCATCCAGGCCCACGGACAGGCCGGGTCGAACCAGAAATCGGCGGTCTTGCGGTCTGCGGCATCAGCGGCAGTCGTCACGGCTGTCGTCCTTCGTCCTTCGTCGGAAGAGGTGCGGCGGCCCCCGCGCGGGGCTCCCCCGGGCTCAACACCCACCCGGCACCGCTGATTCCGGGCCCGCGCCGCGAATTGTGCAATGGTACCGGCGCGGGGGGCGTGAAAGGATGCCCCCGCAGCACCACAACGCGCAGCACTGAACCGCACCAGCGAACCGCACCACCGTGCGTGCCGGACAAAGGAGTACCGCCGTGCCGGGCAAGAACCTGAGCCGCGACGAAGCACAGCAGCGGGCCAGCATCCTGGCCGTGGACGGCTACCGGGTCCGGCTGGACGTGACCTCGGCCCCCGACCCCGCGGCCGTGGTCTTCCGCTCCACCACCACCGTCTCGTTCCGCTGCGCCGAGCCGGGTGCCTCGACCTTCCTCGACCTGCTGGCGACCGCCGTCCGCTCGGTCACCCTGAACGGCCGCGCGCTCGACCCGGCCACCGCCTTCGACGGCGCCCGGGTGCACGTCGACGGCCTCGCCGCGGAGAACGTCCTGGTGGTCGACGCGGACTGCGCGTACAGCCGCACCGGCGAGGGCCTGCACCGGTTCACCGACCCGGCCGACGGCGAGACCTACCTCTACACCCACTACGAGCCGGCCGACGCCCGCCGGGTGTTCGCCACCTTCGAACAGCCCGACCTGAAGGCGCCGTTCTCCTTCACCGTCACCGCCCCGGCCGCCTGGGACGTCTGGTCCAACGCCGTGCACACCCGGGTGACCGAGGAGGACGGCGCCCGCACCTGGGAGTTCGCGCCGACCCGGCCGATCTCCACCTACCTCACCGCCGTCGTGGCCGGCCCGTACCACGTGGCCCGCGACCACTACAGCCGCACGCTCGCCGACGGCACGGTGCTGGACATCCCGCTCTCCGCGATGTGCCGCAAGTCGCTGGCCCCCTACTTCGACGCGGACGAGATCCTCGGCGTCACCAAGCTCGGACTCGACTTCTTCCACGAGGAGTTCGACTACCCGTACCCCTTCGGCAAGTACGACCAGGCGTTCGTCCCCGAGTACAACATCGGCGCGATGGAGAACCCGGGCTGCGTCACCTTCCGCGAGGAGTTCGTCTTCCGCTCGAAGGTCACCGACGCCGCGTACGAGGGCCGCGCCAACGTCGTGCTGCACGAGATGGCGCACATGTGGTTCGGCGACCTGGTCACCATGCGCTGGTGGGACGACCTCTGGCTGAAGGAGTCCTTCGCCGACTTCATGGGCTCGTACGCGCTGATCGGCGCCCGCACCCGCTACTCCGCGGCCTGGATCACCTTCGCCAACCAGCGCAAGGCCTGGGCCTACCGGCAGGACCAGTTCCCGACCACGCACCCGATCACCGCGGACATCCGCGACCTCGAGGACGCCAAGCTCAACTTCGACGGCATCACCTACGCCAAGGGCGCCTCGGTGCTCAAGCAGCTGGTGGCGTACGTCGGTTCGGAGGCCTTCTTCGAGGGCGCCCGCCGGTACTTCAAGCGGCACGCCTTCGGCAACACCGAGCTCAAGGACCTGCTGGACGTCCTGGAGGAGACCAGCGGCCGCGACCTCACCGCCTGGGCCGCCGCCTGGCTGCAGACCGCCGGCGTCAACGTGCTCACCCCGGAGGTGACCGTCGACGCCGAGGGCCGGATCACCGAGCTCGCCGTCCTCCAGGACGCCGGCAACGGCGAGGTGCTGCGCCCGCACCGGATCGCGGTCGGCCTCTACGACCGGGACGCCGACGGCGCACTGGTGCGCACCGACCGGATCGAACTGGACGTCACCGGCGCCCGCACCGTCGTCGCCGGTGCGGCCGGCCGGCCCCGGCCCGCGCTGGTGCTGCTCAACGACGACGACCTGACGTACTGCAAGGTCCGCTTCGACGCCGGGTCGCTGGAGACGCTGCGCGCCGGCCTCGGCGACATCAAGGACGACCTGGCCCGGGCGCTCGCCTGGTCCGCCGTCTGGAACCTGACCCGCGACGCGCTGATGCCGGCCCGCGACTACGTCGCCCTGGTGCTGCGCTTCGCCGGCCAGGAGGCCAACATCGGCGTGCTGCAGTCGCTGCACCTCCAGGCCAAGGGCGCCGTCGACCTGTACGCCGACCCGGACTGGCGCGGCGAGGGCGGCCGGCTGCTGGCCGACGGCGCGCTGCGCGAGCTGCGCGCCGCCGCACCGGGCAGCGACCACCAGCTGGCCTGGGCGCGCTTCCTGGCGCAGACCGCCAACGGCTCCGAGCACCTCGGCCTGGTCCGCGGCCTGCTGGCCGGCACCGCCCGGATCGACGGCCTGGAGGTCGACCAGGAGCTGCGCTGGTCGCTCTGGCTGGCGCTGGCCGCGGCCGGCCAGGCCTCCGACGAGGAGCTGGCCGGGGAGCTGGCGGCCGACAACACGGCCGGCGGCAAGCGCCAGTACACCCAGTGCCTGGCCGCCCGGCCGACCCCCGAGGCGAAGGCCGCCGCCTGGTCGGCCGTGGTCGACTCGGACGAGCTGCCCAACGCCCTGGTCGAGGCGAACATCGCCGGCTTCGCGCTGCCCGCGCACCGCGACCTCACCGCTCTGTACGCGGCGCCGTACTTCAAGCTGCTGGAGCGGGTCTGGTCCGAGCGGACGATCGAGATCGCGATGCGGATCGTCGGCGGCTTCTTCCCGCACGCCCAGGTCAGCGGGGCCACGCTGGCCGAGGCGGACGCCTGGCTGAGCGGTCACCCGGACGCGGCGCCCGCGCTGCGCCGGCTGGTGCGGGAGCGGCGGGACGACCTGGCCCGGGCGCTGCGGGCGCAGGCCTGCGACCGGGTCTGAGCCGCACCGCCGGGCCGCCCGGGAAGGCCTGACCCAAAGGGCCCGCTGCGCGTCCGCGCGGCGGGCCCCTCTGCGTGGCGGGCCCCTTTGTGCGTTGCAGGCCGCGCAGGCCGCGGTCCGGGGCGGCGACCGCGCTGGCCCCGGTCGTCGTCGCCGTCCAGCGACCGGACCATCACGCCGCCCAGGCCGTTCCAGCGGGCGTAGCGGGCCTTCCGGGCGCCGTGCAACGGGAGCCGGGCCGCAAACGCACGGGAGGCCGGACCGCGGATGCGGTCCGGCCTCCCGGGGCTACTGCTCGGTTCAGCCGATCAGGCTGCGCAGCACGTACTGCAGGATGCCGCCGTTGCGGTAGTAGTCCGCCTCACCGGGGGTGTCGATGCGGACGACCGCGTCGAACTCCTTGTCACCGGCCTTGACCTTGACGGTCGCGGGGGTGCGGCCCTCGTTGAGCTCGGTCACGCCGGTGATGGAGAAGGTCTCCTCGCCGGTCAGGCCGAGGGAGTCGGCCGTCTGGCCCTCCGGGAACTGCAGCGGCAGGACGCCCATGCCGATCAGGTTCGAGCGGTGGATGCGCTCGTAGGACTCGGCGATGACGGCCTTGACGCCGAGCAGCGCGGTGCCCTTGGCGGCCCAGTCGCGGGACGAGCCGGAGCCGTACTCCTTGCCGGCCAGGACGACCAGCGGGGTGCCGGCGGCCTGGTAGTTCTGCGAGGCGTCGTAGATGAACGACACCGGCGCGTCGGCCTGGGTGAAGTCGCGGGTGTAGCCGCCCTCGGTGCCCGGCGCGATCTGGTTGCGCAGGCGGATGTTGGCGAAGGTGCCGCGGATCATCACCTCGTGGTTGCCACGACGGGAACCGTAGGAGTTGAAGTCGCGCTTCTCCACACCGTTGGCGGTCAGGTACTGCGCCGCCGGAGTGCCCGGCTTGATGTTGCCGGCCGGGGAGATGTGGTCGGTGGTGACCGAGTCGCCCAGCTTGGCCAGGACGCGGGCACCGGCGATGTCGGTCACCGGGCTCGGGGTCTTGGCCATGCCCTCGAAGTACGGGGGCTTCCGGACGTAGGTGGACTCGGCGTCCCACTCGAAGGTGTTGCCGGTCGGGACCGGGAGCGACTGCCAGCGGTGGTCACCGGCGAAGACGTCCTGGTAGCCCTTGTCGAACATGGCCTCGTCGATGGAGCCGGCGACGACGTCGGCGACCTCCTGCTCGGACGGCCAGATGTCGGCGAGGAAGACGTCGTTGCCGTCGGCGTCCTGGCCCAGGGCGTCCTTGGTGATGTCGACGTTCATGTTGCCGGCGAGGGCGTAGGCGACCACCAGCGGCGGGGAGGCCAGGTAGTTCATCTTGACGTCGGGGTTGATCCGGCCCTCGAAGTTGCGGTTGCCGGAGAGCACCGAGACGACGGCCAGGTCGGCCTCGTTGACGGCGGCCGAGACCTCCTCGGGCAGCGGGCCCGAGTTGCCGATGCAGGTGACGCAGCCGTAGCCGACCAGGTTGAAGCCCAGCTTCTCCATGTACGGGAGCAGGCCGGCCTTCTCGTAGTAGTCCATGACGACCTTGGAGCCGGGCGCCAGGGTGGTCTTGACCCAGGGCTTGACGTGCAGGCCCTTCTCCACGGCCTTCTTCGCCAGCAGGGCGGCGCCCAGCATGACGGAGGGGTTGGAGGTGTTGGTGCAGGAGGTGATCGAGGCGATCACGACCGCGCCGTTGTCGATGCTGTACGACGAGCCGTCGGGGGTGGTGACGGTGGTCGGCTTGGAGGCCTCGGCCGCGTAGGCCGGCAGCGCCTCGGCGAACTTCGACGCGGCCTCGGCCAGGATCACGCGGTCCTGCGGGCGCTTCGGGCCGGAGATCGACGGGACGACGGTGGAGACGTCCAGCTCCAGGTACTCGGAGTAGACCGGCTCGACCGACGGGTCGTGCCAGAGGCCCTGCTCCTTGGCGTACGCCTCGACCAGCGCGAGCTGCTGCGCGTCGCGGCCGGTGAGCTTCAGGTAGTTGATGGTCTCGCCGTCGATCGGGAAGATCGCGCAGGTCGAGCCGAACTCCGGCGACATGTTGCCGATGGTGGCGCGGTTGGCCAGCGGGATGGCGCCGATGCCGTCGCCGTAGAACTCGACGAACTTGCCGACCACACCGTGCTTGCGCAGCATCTCGGTGATGGTGAGCACCAGGTCGGTGGCGGTGGTGCCGGCCGGCAGCTCGCCGGTCAGCTTGAAGCCGACCACGCGCGGGATCAGCATGGAGACCGGCTGGCCGAGCATCGCGGCCTCGGCCTCGATGCCGCCGACCCCCCAGCCCAGCACGCCCAGGCCGTTGACCATGGTGGTGTGCGAGTCGGTGCCGACGCAGGTGTCCGGGTAGGCCTGGCCGCCCCGGACCATGACCGTGCGGGCCAGGTGCTCGATGTTGACCTGGTGGACGATGCCGGTGCCCGGCGGGACGACCTTGAACTCGTCGAACGCGGTCTGGCCCCAGCGCAGGAACTGGTAGCGCTCCTTGTTGCGGCCGTACTCGATCTCGACGTTCTGGACGAAGGCGTCCGGGGTGCCGAACTTGTCGGCAATGACGGAGTGGTCGATGACCAGCTCGGCCGGGGCCAGCGGGTTGATCTTGGCCGGGTCGCCGCCCAGCTCCTTGACGGCCTCACGCATGGTGGCGAGGTCGACCACGCACGGCACACCGGTGAAGTCCTGCATGATCACGCGGGCCGGGGTGAACTGGATCTCCTGGCTCGGCTGGGCCGAGGCGTCCCAGTCGCCGAGCGCGCGGATGTGGTCGGCGGTGATGTTGGCGCCGTCCTCGGTGCGGAGCAGGTTCTCCAGCAGCACCTTGAGGCTGTACGGCAGCCGCTCGGAACCCTCGACGGCGGAGAGCTTGAAGATCTCGTACGACTCGTCGCCCACCTGCAGCGAGCTGCGGGCGTCGAAGCTGTTCGCGGACACGACTGACTCCTTCTAGGTGCTTCGTGCGGTATCCGGCCGCCACGGTGGCAAGGTCAGCCTTACTTAGGCTGACCTTGCCCGCACCGCCGGTGAGCGCCTCTCGGCAAGTATCTTGATGTCGAGATATATCGTAAGGGGCAGTTATCTCGATGTCGAGATAAACCATAGTGCATGGCGCCGCGGACACCACCGCAGGCATGCCCCCGGACTGTCTACCGTGGGTGCTCTGCTCAGTGTCCGTCGGGGCCGCGCTTCTTGCGCTCCAGCCGGATCAGCCAGACGGCCCCGGCCACCACGGCGGCGGCCACCAGCAGGACCGCCACCAGGGAGCCGTCGGAGCCGCTCGGCTCGGGGGCGACATCGGCCAGCAGGGTGATCATGGGTTCTCCTCACGGTCGGGTTCGCGCGGGTGCGCTGTCGTACGTTCCGGACGGGCCTGCGGGTGTTCCTGCAGATGTTCCTTCGGGCGTTCCTGCGGGTGTTCAACTGCTGCTGCGGCGGGCCCGGCGCCCAGGCCGAGGACGAGCATCAGCAGCACCGGGAACTCCAGGTAGGCGTGGTAGCTGGCCAGCGCCGCGTACAGCGTCCGGCCCTGGGCGTAGTCCGCCGCGAACAGCACCGCCAGCAGACCGCCCGCCACCGCGCCCAGCAGCCACGCCCGCCCGCCGCGCAGGGCCGGCAGCCGCCGCTCGAACGCGCCGGTCGCGTCCGGCGCGTACCGCGGCAGGAACCAGACCCAGACCACGTAGTGCATCGACTGCAGGAAGGCGAACACCGCCAGGAAGCGCAGCCCCACCCCCGGCGTCAGCCACCCCGGCGGGGTGTACGCCGCGGCCAGCTTCGCCGTCCAGCCCGTCCAGCCCGCCCCCGGCGCCAGCCAGCGGTCCAGCACCCCGGCCAGCAGCAGCCCCGGCACCAGCACCACCCAGCCGCACTGCAGCGCCAGGAACGCCGCCCGGCCGCGCACCAGGCGCCGCGACCACTCCCACAGGAACAGCAGCGGCACCACGTTGTGCAGGTGCGCCAGCACTACGAAGTGGTACGCCGGGAACGCCAGCGAACCCGCCGCCGCCACCGCCAGCACCGCGCCGCCGCCCGCCAGCAGCAGCGGACGGCGGCGCAGCCCCGACCAGCAGGCCGCGGCCAGCAGCCCGTACGCGAGCAGGATCTCCGCGCCCTGCGCCACCGGGTGCGGCACCAGCGCGGGCGGCACCAGCCGGCAGAACACGATGCCGGTCACCAGGACCAGCAGCAGCCGCAGCAGCGGCCCGGCCAGCACGGCGGCGAACCGGCCCGCCACGTAGCGCAGCTCCAGCACGTTGTGCAGCACCCCGAACGCGGCCAGGCCGAGCACCGCCAGCCCCGCCGGCGCGCGCAGCGCCAGGCCCAGCGCCGCTGCGGCGGCCAGCGCGAACCCGGCCAGCGGTGCGACGCCCAGCCGGGCGGCCGGCCCGGCCAGGGGCCGGACGGCCGCCCCTTCCACGGTGGCGATGGCCACGCTCCCCCTCCCCGTGACACGATCCGCGCCGTGTCCTATCCGTCGGCCCTCGCCCTCACCCTGCTCGTCGAGGTACCCCTCTACACCGTTGCCCTGGTCCGGGTCGGCGGCATCCGCCCGGCCCGGGCGGCGACGGCCGCCGTCCTGGTCAACCTGGTGACGCACCCGCTGCTCTGGTGGTCCCTGAGCCGCTGCGCGGCCTGGACCGCCGGGGCGGGCGGGTCGGGCGCAGCGTACTGGACCGCCTTCGTGGCGGGCGAAACCGCGGTCTGCGTGGTGGAGGCGGCCCTGCTGCGCCCGCTCACCGGGCTGCGTCCGGGCGGGCCGCTGCCGTGGGCCGTCGCCGGGACGGCCAACGCGGCCTCGGTGCTCGCGGGGATGGTGGCCGGCTCCCTGCTGCGGTGAGGTCCGCCGGTCCCGCCGACGGTCCTGCGCTGGTCCCGCCGGTGGTCCCGCCGGTGGCCGCCGCTCCCCGTGAAATCGGTCGTAACGCGCCCGTCGGGCTCAGGCGTCTAACCAGGCGCAGGGGGAACGCGAAGCGCGGGACGAGGGGAAAACCGGTGATCAGGAAGACGCGACGGGCCGAGGAGTCCGCGGAGTTCGAGGCCTTCGCGTACAGCCGGGGGCACCGGCTCTTCCGGACCGCACTGCTGCTCTGCGGTGACTGGCACCTCGCCGAGGACCTCACCCAGACCACGCTGGCGAAGCTCTACTCCTCCTGGTCCCGCGTGCGCAAGGCCGAACACCCGGACGCCTACGCGCGCAGCGCACTGGTCCGGAGCTACCTCTCGCACCGGCGGCTGCGGCGCAGCGCCGAGCAGCCCGCGTTCGGCGAGCTTCCGGACGGCGTCGCACCCGAGGGCGACCCGGATCTGCGGGTCACCCTGCTCACGGCCCTGGGCGAACTGTCGCCGCGGGACCGCGCCGTGCTGGTGCTGCGCTACTGGGAGGACCGCAGCGTCGAGGAGACGGCGGCCGAACTCGGCCTCAGCGCGGGCGCGGTGCGCAGCCAGAGCCTGCGCGCCCTCGAACGGCTGCGCACCGTCCTCGGCCCGCAGGACGCGGGCCGGCTGGCCGCCTGACGAACCGGCACGGCGGGGCTCCGGGCCCCTGCCGGGCATGCGGCGCGGCACCGGCTCGGGTGCGACACCGGCTCCGGTGTGGCACCGCCTTGAACACGCGCGCCTCGGACACAGACCGCACCGCCGCACCGTCGGCGCACCTCAGAGGGAAGGAACCGAGAAGACATGGACGAACTGGAATCCGACGGCCGCCGGCTGTCCGCCACCTTCGACCGGGCACTGGCCGAGGTCGGCCCGGAGCTCGGACCGCTGGTCGCCGGTGCGGCCGCGCAGGGCCGGACGCTGCGGCGCCGGCGGCGCCTCGCCACGACCGGCGCGGTCGCCGCGGCGGCCCTGCTGACGGTCGGCGGGGCGGTGGCGCTGACCCCCGGTGGCGGCTCCGGCGCCGCGTCCGCCTCCGGCGCCGTGGCGGCGGGCGGTGCCACGTCCGCGTCGGCGACCGCCCCGGCGTCGCCGTCCGGTACCGCGGCCGGCACCGCAGCCGGCGGGCGGAAGAAGCCCCCGGTCCCCACCGGGGACCCGAAGGCCGACGACGGCCCGGAGAAGCGCAACCCCGGTTCCGGGCCGCACGCCGGCAAGGTCGCCCTCACCGGTCACGCGGCCATCCTGGCGGTGGTCGAGGGCCTGCCGGAGAACGGCACCACCGGCGGCTACGCCGGCTACCACGGACCGGTCGGCTGGAAGGGGCCGGAAACCGTCGACGTGATGTCCGCGGGCGAGTTCAGCTACGACGACGGCAAGGGCCCGGTCAAGCTCAACGTCACGTTCGAGGGCGGACTGGGCGCGCTGTTCCGGCCCGGTTCCAACCCGCCCGGGCCCGGGCGCGACCCGTACTCCATCGGCTACGACGACCGCTACACCTGCGAGAAGGTCAACGCCTCCCGGCAGTACGCCCACTGTGAGGTCGGCAAGCTCCCCGACGGCAGCACCCTGCTGCTGACCGAGAGTTCGGACGACGGCTACCGCTCCCGCACCGCCGACCTGCTGCGCACGGACAACAACCGGATCACCCTGACCGAGTTCTCCGGCGGCGTGCTCGGCAAGCCGCGCGACCTGCCGCTCGGCCTGGAGCAGCTGAAGGCCGCGGTGACCGGCCAGGGCCTCCAGGAGTGGATCACGCCGGAGCAGGCCGACGCGGCGGACCAGGCGATCCGGCCGTTCCGCGACAACACCCCGGGCAAGGACGCGCCCAACCCGACCGCCTCGGCCACCCGACCGCCCGCCACCGGGCACTGAGGGCGGCCGCTCCCACCGGCTGCGGCTCCCCGGGTACGGTGGCCGCAGGACTGACACGCCGGAACAGGCCGGGGGCCGACTGATGATCGTGGTGGACGCGTCCGCGCTGGTACTGGCGCTGGCCGACGAGGGCGAGCGCGGGGCGGCGGCCCGGGCGGAACTCGACGCGGGCGGCCAGTGGGTGGCCCCCGAGCACATCGTCATCGAGGTGATGCAGTCGCTGCGCGGCCTCTACCTGGCCAAGGAGCTGACCGCCGAGCGGGTCGGCGAACTCGCGGCACGACTGCCCGGACTGGCGATCCGCAAGGTCGAGGTGGGCCCGCTGCTCGGCCGCATCTGGGAGCTCAAGGACAACCTCACACCGGACGACGCCGCGTACGTCGCGGTCGCCGAGCAGTTCGGAGTGCCGCTGGTCACGGCGGACCTCAGGCTGATGCGGGCGAGCGGGCCGCGCTGCGAGATCCGGGGCATCCAGGGCGCCCACCGCCACCCGTAGGGCGCG
Source organism: Kitasatospora sp. NPDC047058 (assembly GCF_040643935.1). Taxonomy (NCBI): domain Bacteria; kingdom Bacillati; phylum Actinomycetota; class Actinomycetes; order Kitasatosporales; family Streptomycetaceae; genus Kitasatospora; species Kitasatospora sp. NPDC047058. The sequence goes on from NZ_JBEYVJ010000037.1 coordinate 13,740, forward strand.
GGTCCGGGCAGATGTCCCGGTTCCGGGGGCGTCCGCCGTGGGCCGAGGGTGTCCGTCGGGGCCGGACGCCGTTGAGCAGGGCGTCCGTCGCACCGCCTCCGGAAGGTCCGCCGATGTCCGCTCCGCTCGCCGCCGCGCTGCTCCCCCTCGCCCTGCTGACCCCGGCCGCCGCGCCGGCCACCCTGCCGGCGGCCGCCGGTGACTCGCCCGCCTCGCCGGTCTCACCGGTCTCGGTCGTCGAGGCCGACTTCGACCCGGCCACGGCCTTCGTCCCGCCGACCGCGATCAGCCACGCGCCCGACCTCGTGCCGTACGGCTCACACGTCCGGGTGGTGGTCGACCGCACGTGGCCGGGGCGAACGGTGCTGACGCTGACCGCGGCCGGGCTCGCCCCCGACCACGAGTTCCCGGTGCACCTGCACACCGGCTCGTGCGGGGCCGACCCGGCCGCGTCCGGCCCGCACTACCAAGACGTCGTGGACCCGGTCCGGCCGTCCGCCGACCCCGCGTACGCCAACGACCGCAACGAGCTGCGGCTCACGCTGCGCACCGACCGGCAGGGCAACGGCAGCTCCGCCGCCGCCGTGGCCTGGCAGCCCCGGCCGGGCGAGGCCCGCTCGCTGGTCCTGCACGCGGGCACCCCGGCCGGCTCGCACCGCGCGGGCGACCGGGCCGCCTGCGTGAAGCTGGAGCCGTGAGGCCGGGCCCGCAGGGATCCTTACGAGCCCAGCGTGGCGACCAGGACGGCCTTGATGGTGTGCAGGCGGTTCTCCGCCTGGTCGAACACCACGGAGTGCTCCGACTCGAACAGCTCGTCGGTGCACTCCAGCTCGGCCATCCCGGTCGCCTCGAACATCTGCTGCCCGACCACCGTGCCGAGGTCGTGGAAGGCGGGCAGGCAGTGCAGGAACTTCACGGCCGGGTTGCCGGTGGCCCGGACGGTGTCCATCGACACCTGGTACGGCTTGAGCAGCGCGATCCGATCCGCCCAGACCTCCTTGGGCTCGCCCATCGAGACCCACACGTCGGTGTAGAGGAAGTCGGCACCGGCCACGCCCTCGTCGACGTCCTCGGTGAGGGTGATCCGGGCGCCGCTGGTCTCCGCGAGCGCCTGTGCCGCCTTCTGCACCTCCTCGGTGGGCCAGAGCGCCCGGGGGGCGACGATCCGGATGTCCATGCCGAGCAGGGCGCCGGTGACCAGCAGCGAGTTGCCCATGTTGGAGCGGGCGTCGCCGAGGTAGGCGAGGGCCACCTCGGTGAGCGGCTTGGTGGTGTGCTCCTGGACGGTCAGCACGTCGGCGAGCATCTGGGTGGGGTGCCACTCGTCGGTGAGGCCGTTCCAGACCGGGACGCCGGCGTGGGCGGCCAGCTCCTCGACGACCGCCTGGCCGTGGCCCCGGTACTCGATGCCGTCGAACATCCGGCCGAGCACCCGTGCAGTGTCCTTGATCGACTCCTTGTGGCCGATCTGCGAACCGGACGGGTCCAGGTAGGTGGTGGAGGCGCCCTGGTCGTGGGCGGCCACCTCGAAGGCGCAGCGCGTCCGGGTGGACGTCTTCTCGAAGATCAGCGCGATGTTCTTGCCGCGCAGCCGGGGCTGCTCGGTACCCGCGTACTTCGCCGCCTTGAGCTGGGCGGCGAGGTCCACCAGGAAGCGGAACTCCTGGGGCGTGAAATCGAGCTCCTTGAGGAAGTGCCTATTCCGGAGGTTGAACGCCATGCCGGGCTCCTGGGGTGACGGGACGGGAACGCGAAGCGGCAATTGTATACGACACTCGGAATTTATATGCAAAGACCTCCGGCCCGCCCGCTCGGACCCGGCCCGCCCGGGCCGCCCGTCCCGCCCCGGACGGGACGGACCGGCCCGGGCCCCGCGGCTTGACCGCGCGGCCCGGGCCGGTCCACGAGGCCCGCCTTAGAGCCGCGGGTCGACCGGCTCCGACTCCAGGGCGAGCACGGCGAACACCGGCTCGTGCACCCGCCACAGCGGCTCGCCCGCCGCCAGCCGGTCCAGCGCCTCCAGGCCGAGCGCGTACTCGCGCAGCGCCAGCGAGCGCTTGTGCCCGAGGAACCGCTGGCGCAGCTGGTCCAGGTACTGCGTGTAGTCCGGACCGTAGATGATCCGCAGGTACTCGCGGCCACGGACCTTGACGCCGGGCTGGATCAGCCCGCCCGGACGCCCCTGCCCCGCCGCGCCCCGGACCATCGACGCCAGCGGCTTCACCACCATGCCCTCGCCGCCGGCCCCGGTGAGCTCCTCCCACCAGACCACGCCCGCGGCGACGGACGCCTCGTCGGTGGTGTCCACCAGCAGCCGACCGGTGCGGTGCAGGACGGGTGCCTGCGGCTCGGCCGCGTGGTCGGCCTCGACCAGCCGGTCGATCCAGGCGAGGTGCTCATCGTGCGGGCGCACCGCCAGGTTCGCCCCCTCGGCGGCCAGCACCTGGAAGGGCGCCAGCCGGATGCCCGACAGCCCCTCGGTCGGCCAGCAGTACCGCCGGTACGCCTCGGTGAACGCCTCCGCGTCGGCGGCGCGCTGCCGCTGGCGTGCCGTCAGCTCGGAGAGGTCAAGCCCGCGCCCGGCCGCCCGCTCCAGTGCGGCGAGCACCTGCGGCAGCGCCGCACCCGCCGCCGCACCGACCGCCGCGTACTGACGCCGCAGCAGCTCGGCGGCCTTCAGCGACCACGGCATCAGCTCGGCGTCCAGAAGCAGCCAGCCGGTGTCCAGCTCGTCGAAGACCCCGGCCCGCTCGGCGGCGGCCCGCAGCCGGCCCAGGACGGCGGCGGTGAGCTCGTCGTCGCCGAGGAACGCCCGGCCGGTGCGGGTCCAGATGGCCCCCGGCCCGGCCAGGCCGAACCGCTTCTCCAGCGCCGCACCGTCCCGGGCGACCAGCACCACCGCGCGGGAGCCCATGTGCTTCTCCTCGCAGATCACCTCGCGGACGCCGTCCTCGCGGTAGGCGGAGAAGGCCTCTTCCGGGTGCTCGAGGTAACCGGGGCGGCGCGAGGTCGCGCTCGGCGCCATGGTCGGCGGCAGGTAGGCGAGGAGCCGCGGATCGATCGCGAACCGGCTCATCACCTCCAGCGCCGCGGCCGCGTTCTCCTCGCGCACGGCGACCCGGCCGTGCAGCGAGGTCTCCACGACCCGACGGCCGGCCACGTCGGCGAGGTCCAGCGGACGGCCCTCGCGGGCACCCGGCGCGTCCGTGTGCATCGGCCGGACCGGCGCGTACCACTCCTGCTCGGCCTCGACGCCCACCAGCTCGCGCTCCGGGTAGCGCAGCGCGGTCAGGCTGCCGCCGAAGACGCAGCCGGTGTCCAGGCAGATGGTGTTGTTGAGGAAGCTCGCCACCGGCACCGGCGTGTGGCCGTAGACCACCAGGGCCTTGCCCCGGTACTCCTCCGCCCACGGGTAGCGCACCGGCAGGCCGTACTCGTCGGTCTCGCCGGTGGTGTCCCCGTACAGCGCGTGCGAGCGCACCCGGCCGGAGGCCCGGCCGTGGTACTTCTCCGGCAGGCCGGCGTGGCAGACCACCAGGGCACCGCCGTCCAGCAGGTAGTGGCTGACCAGGCCCCGCATGAACGCCCGGACCTCGGCGCGGAACTCCTCCGACTCCCCCGCCAGCTGGTCCAGCGACTCCTGGAGGCCGTGCGAGACGGTCACCTTCTTGCCGTCCATCGCCCGGCCGAGCTTGTTCTCGTGGTTGCCCGGCACGCAGATCGCGTGCCCGGCCGCGACCATGCCCATCACCAGGCGCAGCACGCCCGGCGTGTCCGGGCCGCGGTCGACCAGGTCGCCGACGAAGACGGCGGTGCGGCCCGCGGGGTGCGCGGCGTCCACCGGCCGGCCGGCCTCGTCCCGGGTCAGCGTGTAGCCGAGCCGGGTGAGCAGGGTCTCCAGCTCGGAGCGGCAGCCGTGGATGTCGCCGACGATGTCGAACGGGCCGGTGAGGTGGCGCAGGTCGTTGAAGCGCTTCTCCGGCACGATCTCGGCGGCCGTCACCTCCGCCTCGCCGCGCAGGATGTGCACCTTGCGGAAGCCCTCGCGCTCCAGGCCGCGTAGCGAGCGACGCAGCTCGCGGTGCTGACGCGGGACCACGTGCGCGGGCAGCTGCCGGTCGGGCCGGCTCCGGTTGCGCTCGGCGCAGACGCCCGGCGGGACGTCCAGCACGATCGCGATCGGCAGCACGTCGTGCTCGCGGGCGATCCGGACCAGCTGCTTGCGGGCCTCCGGCTGGACGTTGGTGGCGTCCACGACGGTCAGCCGGCCCGCGGCGAGGCGCTTGCCGACGATGTAGTGCAGCACGTCGAAGGCCTCGGCGGAGGCGGACTGGTCGTTCTCGTCGTCCGCCACCAGACCACGGCAGAAGTCGGAGGAGACCACCTGGGTGGGGAGGAAGTGCTTGCGGGCGAAGCTCGACTTCCCGGCGCCGCTGGTGCCGATCAGGACGACGAGGGAGACGTCGGTGACCGGGAGGCGGCGGGGCTTGGCGGCGGCCTGCGGAGTGGCGTCCGGGACGGGCCCGTCCGGCTCGGGGGCCTCAGTCGCGGGGGTCTCCGTTGCAGGAGCCTTCATCGCGGGTGCCTCCGTCACGGGGGCGTCGGTGGTGGGGGCGTCGGTGGTGGGCTTCGGGGACTGTGCGTCGTCGGTCATCGGGTCTCGCCCCCTTCGGGCGTCGTGGTGGTCCCGGCGGGCTTCGGGTCGGCACTCACGCCCGCGGACGCGGGAGCGGCCTCGAACGTGATCGCGGACGCGGTCCCGGGCGCGGACGCGGACGTCGGCCCGGGCTCGGCAGCCGTGCCGATGCGGAACAGCGCGAGCTGGGTCGGCGCACCCACCTCCGGGTCCTCCGGCCCGACCGGGCGGATCACCGCGGTGTAGCCGTACGCCGCCGTGACACGCTCGGCCCAGGCCCGGAACTCGGCGCGGTCCCACTCGAAGCGGTGGTCGGCGTGCCGGACGTGCCCGGCCGGCAGGCTCTCCCAGCGCACGTTGTACTCGGCGTTCGGGGTCGTGACCACCACCGCCGCCGGGCGGGCCGCTCCGAACACCGCGTACTCCAGGGCCGGCAGCCGGGGCAGGTCCAGGTGCTCGATCACCTCGCAGAGCACCGCCGCGTCGAATCCCTTGAGCCGCGCGTCCGTGTACGTCAGCGCGCCCTGGACCAGCTTGACCCGGGCCGCCATGCGCTCGGACATCCGCTCCAGCCGCAGCTTGCGCGCGGCCGCGGTCAGCGCACGGGCCGACACGTCCACGCCGAGCACCTCGGTGATCCGGGCGTCCTTGAGCAGCGCGCCGATCAGCTCGCCCTGCCCGCAGCCGAGGTCGGCCACCCTGGCCGCCCCGACCTCGCGCAGCGCCGCCAGGATGGCCGTCCGACGCTGCTCGGCCAGCGAGGCCGGCTTCTCGCCGGCGGTGTCGTCCGCCGCGGACCGCTGCTCCTGCGGCACCGCCCCCGGCGGTGCCGGCTCCTGCGCGTGCGTCTCCTGCGACTCGGTCTCGTCGGCGGTGTCGTCGACCGCGTTGTCGATCTCCTCGACCTCGCGGTCGTCGGCCTCCGCCAGCCGCGCCAGCTCCAGCCGCTCCATCGCCCGCCGGGTGAGCGTCCACCGCCGGGACAGGTAGCGGCGCGCGATCAGCGCCTGCTCGGGGTGGTCCGCCAGCCAGCCCTCGCCGGCGACGAGCAGCTTGTCCACCTCGTCCGGGGCGACCCAGTAGTGCTTGGCACCGTCGAGCACCGGCAGCAGCACGTACAGCTGCTGCAGCGCGTCCGCGAGACGGATCCCCGCCGCGGACAGCTCCAGCCGGACGTAGCGCGACTCGCCCCACTCGGGGAAGGTCTCGTCCAGCGGGATCGCCGACGCCTCGACCTGCCAGCCCAGCGGTTCGAACAGCCGGCCCGCCATCGCCGGCCCGCCGCCATCGCCCGCGCCGTTGGCCGGCACGGCGGGCAGCGAGATCCGCAGCGGACGGGGCTGCCCGGCCAGCTCGGGGCGGGCCTCGCAGACGCCCTTCATCGCCGTCCGGAACACCGTCCGCAGCGCCACCGCGAGCAGCGAGGAGGCCGCGTAGGGGCGGTCGTTGACGTACTGGGCGAGCGCGAAGTCCGGCGAGCCGCCGCGGCCCTTGCCCCGGCCCTTGCGGACCAGCGCGATCGGGTCGACGTCGAGCAGCAGCGCGGCCGTACAGGCCTCGTCGCCGGCCTCGGGGTAGAAGACGTGGGCCTCGCCGTGCGAGGTCGAGAACCGCTGGACCTTGCCCGGGTGCTTGTGCAGCAGGAAGCCCAGGTCGGTGGCCGGGCTCTCGGCCGTACCGGTGGTGGAGATCGACATGAACACCTGCCCGAGTATTGCCGAGGAGCGGGCACCCGGGCACCGGCTTTTCGCGGGCGCCCGGCCCCGCCGTCCGCCTGCGCGCGGACCGGGACGGGAGCCGCGGACGGCCTGTCCGCACGGTGAGCGTGTTCGGCACCGGGGGCCCGCATTCGTTAACGTGCACGATGTGACTGCAGAATCCACCTCCCTCGCAAGCGGCGCCGTCGCCGCAGGTCTGGCCACCATCGCCGCCGACGGCACCATCCTCGACACCTGGTACCCCGCCCCCTCGCTGGCCGCCGAGCCCGGCCCGGCCGGCACCGTCCGCCTGACCGCCGAGCAGGCCGAGGCCGAGCTGGGCGCCGGAGCGACCGAGGCGCTGCGCGCCGACGCGCGCCGCGGCGTCGAGGTGGTCGCCGTGCGCACCACGATCGCCTCGCTGGACGAGAAGCCGGTCGACGCGCACGACGCCTACCTGCGCCTGCACCTGCTGAGCCACCGCCTGGTCAAGCCGCACGGCCAGAACCTGGACGGCCTCTTCGGCCTGCTGGCCAACGTCGCGTGGACCAGCATCGGCCCGGTGCAGGTGGACAAGGTCGAGCAGGCCCGCCTGGCGGTCCGCGCCCAGGGCGGCCAGCTCGCCGTGTACGGGATCGACAAGTTCCCGCGGATGACCGACTACGTCGCCCCCTCGGGCGTGCGCATCGCCCACGCGGACCGCGTCCGGCTCGGCGCGCACCTCGCCTCCGGCACCACCGTGATGCACGAGGGCTTCGTCAACTTCAACGCCGGCACCCTGGGCACCTCCATGGTCGAGGGCCGGATCAGCGCGGGCGTCGTGGTCGGCGACCACAGCGACATCGGCGGCGGCGCCTCGATCATGGGCACCCTGTCCGGCGGCGGCAAGCAGGTCGTCTCGGTCGGCGAGCGCTGCCTGCTCGGCGCCAACGCGGGCATCGGCATCTCGCTGGGCAGCGACTGCGTGGTCGAGGCCGGCCTCTACGTCACCGCCGGCACCCGGGTCACCACCCCGGACGGCAAGGTGGCGAAGGCCGTGGAGCTGTCCGGCCAGGACAACCTGCTCTTCCGCCGCAACTCCCAGACCGGCGCGGTCGAGGTCATCGCCCGCTCCGGCTCCTGGGGCGGCCTCAACGCGGAGCTGCACGCCCACAACTGATCCCCTTCCTCCCGGGATCCGGGGCCCGGCGCCACCACGGCGCCGGGCCCTTCGGTTTTCCTTCGCACGACCGCCCGTCCGCGGCCCGCCCGTCCGCGGCCCGCCCGCCTACCCGGCCGACCTGCCGGCCGCCAGACCTGTCGCCCGTCCGGCCGGAAACGCCCTCACCGAGGCGGCTCGGGGATGGCAACCCCGCCTCACCCGGGAGGCCGACCGCCGACGGGAGTCGGACCGCATTGAGCGGTGCCCGGTGACCCGCCACCGGGCGGTTCGTTCGTTGCAGCGGCGGCGGCTCCGGCGCTCCGGGCCGCCATCAGCCGCTTCACACCGCACTACCGATCCGAAGAGGTCCGCTCATGTCCGAACCCTGGTCCGAGGCATCCGCCGTGCCGCAGCATCCGGCTGCCGACGCGTCGGCGCTGCCGGCCCCTCCGAAGACCTTGCTGGAGCAGATGCAGGAGCTGCTCGCCTCGGTGACCGCGGACCTCGCGGAGCTGCAGTCGTCCGGCGCCGCCGGGGCCGCCGACCGGCCGGACGGCGGGCCGAGCCTGAGCACGAGTAACGGCCGCTCCGCCGCCGAGGTCTGAGGCGGCACCGGTGGGCCGGGCGCCGCAGGCTCCGCCGGCTCCGGTGCGCACTCCCCGTCCGCCTGCCGCACCACCCGCCCCAAGCGGGTGACGAGGTCCGTGCAGTCGGCGGCCGCGTCGACCCCGTCGATGCACGTCCAGTACAGGCTCTCGGTGTCGGCGCCGCAGGCCAGCACCACCAGCGTCTCGCCGACGTCCCGCAGCAGCCCGCCGAGCTCGGCCAGCACCGGGGCCGGCGCGCCGAGTTCGGTGAGCCGCCCGGCCCGGCCGCCCGCGCCCAGACCCGCCAGGGCGGAGGACTCCCCCGAGGAGTGGTCCAGGCAGCCCGCCGCATGGCTGCCGGCCTCGGCGAGCTGCTGGCCGAGGCCGGCCGACTCGCCGTCGTCCAGCTCCGCGAGCCGGGCGCCGACCGCCTCGGTGAGCAGCGCGGCCTGCCGCGCCTCGGCCAGCACGTCCGGCACGTTCCTGGCCTCGGCCAGGGCGTGCCGGGCCGTCTTGATCAGTCGCAGCGCCTCCATCGGCCGCCACTCCTTCCGCACGTTCTCGCCGTGCTGCCGCGGCCGCTCGACCGCGGCGGCACCTGGTCACGGCGAAAGCGTGCGCCGGGAAGCGGATCGGCGCAGCCACCACATCAGAACCTGTGGACAACCCGGGGGTTGTGGAAAACTTCCTTCCCCCGCAAGGGCTATTCGTCCACGTCCGGCTTGACGTCGGCCCCGGATCCACCGCCCTGACCGGGCACGGGGAAGCGCAGCTCGTTGCGGTCGATCTTGGCCGCCAGGGCGGTCAGCGGGTCCACGCCGACCGCCGTGCAGAACTGCAGCAGGTAGGCGAGGACGTCGGCCACCTCGTCCCGCACCCGGTGCGCGCGGTCCGGGTCGGACATCACCGCCGCAGCCTGCTCGGGCGTGAGCCACTGGAAGATCTCCAGCAGTTCGCCGGCCTCCACGGTCAGCGCCGCCGCCAGGTTCTTCGGCGTGTGGAAGGGCTCCCAGCTGCGGGCCGCGGCGAACGCCGTCAGCCGCCGGCGCAGGCTCTCCAGGGTCGGGTCCGCGGGCTCCGTCACTCGTTCACTCACCCCTCCAGGTCTACCGCATCCCCGGACGCGCCCACCGCCCCGGGCGCCCCGCCGGCGACCGGTCCGGTCACCGGCGAGGTCACGGCCCCGCCCACCCCGTCCGCCCCCGCGCCCCGCGCACCGCCCTGGGCCGGCACCCGCGCGGTCTCGGCACGCAGCACGGTGTGGCCGGACCCCGGGTCGCGCCGGCACTCGACCAGCGCCACGCCCGGCGGCAGCTCCCCGTCCCCGCCGAGCGCCTCCCGGGCGGCGGCCGGCTCCTGCAGCGCGGCCAGGACCCGCAGTTGGTTGCGCCCGGCCATGTCGCGGGCGAGCCGGAGCAGCGACGCGGTCTGTTCGGTGCCGAGCCCGGCGCCGAGGTCCCCGGCGAGCACGGTGAGCTGCCGGTGCGCCCAGGGCACCTCGGCGGCGGGGTCGAGGTCGAGGACGCCGGCGCCGGTCAGCAGCACGGCGGCGAACGCGAGGTGGCGCAGCATGCCGTCGGAGGCCTGGTCGGCGCCGGTGCGGCCGAGGACGCCCTCGTCGAAGACGGCGAGGACGCGTTCGCCGGTGCCGATCCCGCGCCGGGCCAGGTCGAGTCCGAGCAGCGGGTGCGGGGCGGCGGACTGGACGACGCGCAGCAGCTGGCCGTAGCGGCGGGAGCACTCGTTGCTGAGCCGGGCGATGACGGCGGAGATGTTGGCGGCGGTGCTGAGCAGCCGGGCCTGCGGGTCGGGGCGGGCCCAGCCGCGCATCAGGGCGGGCACGGGGTGGACGGGGAACACCTCGCGCAGGGCGGTGAGCAGCTGTTCCGCGGCGGCGAGGACGGTGCGTTCGCCGGCCGAGGAGCCGGCGACGCGCAGCGGGAGCTGTGCGGTGATCAGGGCGGTGTTGGGGAAGGGCGCGCGGATGTCGCCCTGCCGGGTGTCGTTGTGCCAGCTGACGTTGATCCGCTGGTGCCGGAGGTCCTGTTCGCCGGTCTCCACCAGGGTCCGGCCGTCGAGGGTGAGCTGTTCCCGGGCGATCCGGACGGGGCCGTCGGTGCGGACGACGACTTCGAGGCCGATCGGCCCGTCGGCGGAGCGGACGGTGCAGCCGAGGATGAGGGCGTTGCGGCCGTGCGGTACGCAGCCGGCGAGGCCGCCGCGGACGGGGGCGGCGAGCGGGCCGGGCCGCCCGGGGAGGCCGTCGAGCGAGTCGGTGATCTCCTCGCCGAGGGCGAGGCGGGAGAGGACGGCGAGGGCGTCGAGCGCGTTGGACTTGCCGACGCCGGCCGGCCCGTGCAGCACGGTGAGGGGCGCGAGCGGCAGGCTCGCGCGCCGGTACGACTTGAACGAGGTGAGCCGCAGCTCCTCGACGGTGGGGCGCTGTGCGGGCGGACGGCCGGGGTCGGGCGCGCGCGGGTCGGGGTCCGGGACCCACCGGCCGGGTTCCGGGGTCCGCAGGCCGGGGTCCGAGGTCCGCAGGCCGGGGTCCGAGGTCCGCTGGTGGGGGTGGGCCGGCACGGCGGGCCGGGTGGCGTCGCGGTTCACCCGTCGGACGTTAGCCGCCGCCCGGGCGGCAGAAACGTGCCTGCCCGGCAGATTCATCCCAACGAGGTGGGCGGGCGCGGGGCGCGAACGCCCCGCTCAGCGCCGGTAGGCGGCGACCGTGACGGAGGCGGTGACCTCGACCGGGTCGGGCAGCCCGGCGAGGCGGGCGGCCAGCCGCTCGCGGTCGGTGTGCCAGGCGCTCGGGCCCATGCCGACGACGGTGCGGACGTCGGCGGCGGAGAGCCGCAGGGTGAACTCGACCTCCTGCCGCCCGGCCGGGGTGAGGTGGGGGCCGAGCTTCTCGTCGATCCGGCGCTGCTTCTCCTCGTCGACCGACAGCAGCCCGAGCGCGGTGACCAGTTCGCGCAGGTGGCGCGGGGTGGGCGAGACCAGCAGCAGGGTGCCGCCGGGGCGCAGCACACGGCGGATCTCGGGGCCGTTGCGCGGGGCGAAGACGTTCAGGACGAGGCCGGCGGAGGCGTCCCGCAGCGGCAGCGGGCGCCAGGCGTCGCAGACGACGGCGCCGATCCGGGGGTGGGCCTTGGCGGCGCGGCGCAGCGCGTACTTGGAGATGTCGAGGGCGGCGCCGGGCCGGGCGGGCAGGGCGTCGAGCACATGGGCGAGGTAGTGGCCGGTGCCGGCGCCGAGGTCGGCGACGAGGCCTTCGGGGGCGGTGGCCGCGGCGGCGTCGGCGAGCGCGTCGGCGATCGGGCGGTAGTGGCCGGCGGCGAGGAAGTCGCTGCGGGCGGCGACCATCTCGGCGGTGTCACCGGTGCCGGTGTGGGCGTCGCCGGCGAGCAGGCTCACGTAGCCCTGTTTGGCGATGTCGAAGCTGTGCCCGCCCGGGCAGCGCAGGGTGCGCCCGTCGAGGGTGAGGGCCTGCGCGCAGTGCGGGCACGCCAGGTAGGGCTCGATGTCCTGCAGCAACGTCCGTCTTCTCTCGCCATCCGGTCGTGCGTCCCGGCCGGAAGGGCAAGCCTAACGACCGGCGGTGCGCGGCGGCGCATCCCGCTGACCGGGGAGCTGACCGGGGAGCAGGCCCGGGAGCACGCCCGGGGGCACACCCGGGAGCTGGCCCGCAGGCCGGTCAGGGAGCAGGCCGGGACACCGGCCGGGGAGCCGGGGGTTCCCGCCGCCCCGGGCGGCGGCGCGCAGGGCGAGCGCGGCGAGCGCCTCGGGGGCGCCGGCCTGGCCGCGGATGCCCGGGAAGGCGTTGACGTCGACGATGACGGGTTCGGCGGGCCCGTCGAGCAGGTCGACGCCGTAGACGTCGAGGCCGAAGACCTCGCCGACCCGGCGGGCCAGCGCGGCGCGGTCGGCGGGCAGCTCGGCGGGGCCGAAGCGGCCTTCGCCGCCGGCGGGCAGACCCGCACCGGGGGCGAGCTCGGAGCGGCGGCGGTCGCAGAAGACCTGCCCGTCGACCACCCAGAGCTTCTGGTCCCAGCCGGTGTTGGCGAGGTAGGGCTGGGCGATCACGGGTTCGCCGGGCCACCGGGCGGCGAGGGCACGCAGTTGCTCGGGCCCGTCGACGCGGGCGACGAGGTCGTGGCGGCGGCTGTGGCGGCTCTTGACCACGATCGGGTAGCGCAGCCCGGTGGCCGGCAGCGGGCCCGCGCCGGCGAGCCCGGCAGCACGGTCCTCCGGTCCCACCGACTCCGCCAGCTCGGCGATTCCCGCGGCGGTACGGGTCGCGGCGAACGGCAGGCCGGCCCGGTCGGCGAGGTCGGCCATGGCCGTGCGGTCCTGGCAGAACGCGGTCGCGGCCGCCGAGTTGATCACGGGGGCGCCGCGCTCCTCCAGGTGGCGGGCGAGCGCGAGCGCCTGCGGGGTGCGGGCCTTGAGCAGGTAGACGTCGGCGAGCGGGCCGGGCCCGAGCCGCCCGTCGGGCGGGGTGTCGCCGGTGGTGGGGTCGAGGCTCTCGACCCGGTGGTCCGGGGCGAGCAGCGCCGCGGTGGCGGCGAGCAGCGGGTGGCCGGGGTCGGGCGTGAGCAGGCAGACCCTCATACCGCTCCGCCCACCACGCCGTTGACGAACCCCGCCCCGCCGACCCCGAGCACCCCGCCGACGCCCACCGCCGCACCGCCCACGACCGCACCGTGCACCGCGGCACCCTGCACGGGCAGCCGCACCGCATCCGGCACCGGCACCGCCGTCGGCTCGGGAACGAGCGCGGGCGCCGGGGCCGAGACCGCCGTCCCGGTGCGGGCCAGCCGCAGCACCGCCCGGGCGACCCGGGCGACCGCGTCCGGCACCTGGCGGAAGCTGGGGAAGTCGTTGATGTCGACGACCACCGGCCCGTCCGGGCCGAGCAGCACGTCCACGCCGTACAGGTCGAGCCCGAACACCTCGCCCACCTGGGCGGCGATCCGCGCGACCTCGGCGGGGAGCGGCACCTGCCGCTCGCGCACGCCCTGCCCGGGGTGCAGCGGCGAGCACCGCTCGGTCGCGTACAGCTCGCCGTCGACGCAGTACACCTTGAGGTCGGTTCCGGAGTTGGGCACGTAGGGCTGGGCGATCAGCAGGCCCTCGCCGGCGAGCAGGGGGCCGAGTGCGAGCAGTTCGTCGGAGGTGCGGACGAGCCGGACGGCCCGCCCGGAGCTCCCGTCGGCGGGCTTGACGACCAGTGGGTACTCGGAGGCGGGGATCTCCGCGAGCCGTTCCCACCGCGCGGCGGCGTAGGTGACCGGGACGGGCAGGCCGCGGGTGCGGGCGATCACCGCGGCGAGCGCCTTGTCCCGGACGCCGCGGATGGAGCGGACGTCGTTGACCGTGGTGAGGCCGACCGCGGCGGCCGCTTCGAGGAGGGTGAGGCCGGGGCCGCCGGAGACGGTCTTGAGCACCCAGGCGTCATGGCTGCCGGCCCGGACCGACTCGGAGATCGCCATCAGCGAGTCGCCGGGGCGCAGCACGTCGACCCGGTGGCCCCAGGCGGTGAGCTGGCGCGCCACGTCGAGCGGCATGCCGTCGTGCCGGTAGTGCTCCTCGACCAGAAAGCAGAGCCTCATGAGCCTGTCCATCCCCCTCGCCTCTCCCAGCACGGACGTCCGCCGTTCCGGTCCGGCAGAGCTGTAAAGGCCCCAGAATGCCATGGCGTCCACACGCAAGATCGCCCGGCCGGTAAGCGTTCGGCAACAATCCGCCCGATATGCCCGGGCTCCCTCCCGCGCCGGCCGGCGCGGCCCGGGGCGGCGGGACCCGGGCGGGCGACACCTCGGGATCGCGGGCAAAACACTGGCAGGTCCACGACGAGCCTGCCAGGATGCAGGACGTGACCCTTGACGATCTTGATCCCGCCCGCTCCGCGTCCCCCGGCCTCCTCGCCGGGATCGAGCGCTACTACGACGCCGTGCCGCGCGCCGCGGCCCGCGTCGAGGACTTCGGCCCGCTGAGCCTGTTCGTCCGCGAGGGCAGCGGCTGGCCGTACTACGCCCGCCCGACGCTCGGGCACGGCGGCCAGGCCGCCACCGCCGAGGACGTCCGCCGGGTACTGGCCCGCCAGCGCGAGCTGGGCGTTCCGGAGGCGTTCGAGTGGGTGGCCGAGCACGACCCGCAGCTGCGCGCGGCGGTCGAGGAGGCCGGGCTCGTGGTGCACGAGCACCCGCTGCTGGTGCTCGCACCGGAGGACGAGCCCGCCCCGACGGACCGGGTGCTGCCCGAGGGCGTGTCGGTGCGGGTCCTGGCCGCCGACGACCCGGACCTGGCGAGCGCGGTGGCCGTCCCGCACCTGGCGTTCGGCGAACCCGGTACCGCGCTGGGCACCGCCGGACCGGACGAGCTCGCCGCGGCCGCCGCGAAGTCGGCGGCGGACGGCACGGTCGCACGGATCGCCGGGCGGATCACCGCCGGGCAGACCGTGCTCGCCGCGGCCGTCCGGGACGGCGTCGCGCTCTGCGCGGGCCAGCACAACCCGGTCGGGCCGGTCACCGAGGTGGCCGGCGTCGGCACCCTGCCGTCGGGGCGGCGGCAGGGCCTCGGCCTCGCGGTCACCGCGGCGCTGGTCGCGCACGCGCGGGCCAACGGCGTGCGGACGGTCTTCCTGTCCGCCGCCGACGAGGACGTCGCCCGGATCTACCGCCGGGCCGGCTTCCGCCCGTTCGCGACGGCGCTGATCGCCGAGCCCGCGCCGGACGGTGCACCCGGGGCGTGACCGGCGGGGGCCACCCCTCCGGCTCAGTCCGAGTCCTCGTCGTCCTCGCCGCTGACGCCCTCGCCCTCGGCCTCGTCCACCACCCACGCGGCCAGCCGCTCGGCGACCCCGGACACGCCGATCCGCCCCTCGCGGATGGCCCTGGCGAGGCTGCGCACCTCGCGGGCGGTGGTCGCGACCGTGCAGCCGCTGGCCACCAGGTAGGCGTACGCGACGGCGGTGGCGAACAGTTCGTTGGTCTTCTCCAGGGCCGGCACCCGGATCAACTGGTGCATCAGGGCGGCGGCGCGGTCCTGCGGTTCGGGGTAGACCGCGATGTCGAAGATCTCGGCCTGGTGGCGGGCGACCGCCGCGAGCAGGGATCCGTAGTCGGTGACCTGCGGGTCACCGGGCGTGTACTGCTCGGCGGTCATGAGCAGCCACGAGAGGTCGACCTCCAGGTTCAACGGCGCACGTCCTGGAGGTCGGCGGTGCCACCGAACTCGGCCAGGAACGCCGTCTCGTACTCCTTCATGAACTGCGCGGCGGCGTCGACGAACGCCCGGCCGGCCTCGCCCATGTCCTGCTGGACCAGGCGCTCGATGTACTGGTTCATGCTGATCCCCTGCTGCTCCGCCCGCTCCCGGGCCATCTCCGCGGTGGTGGCGTCCACCCGGACGTTCAGCTGCTTCTTACCCATGACCCTCAAGCTAGCGCCGAAGTGCTAGCACAACAAGGGCGCATGCTCACCCACCGCGCGCCCTGCAAGCGCCCTGCCCGCCCGGACCCGCCCCCAACCCACGCACGGACGACCCGCAGCGGCCGGATCTCCCGGATCACCCTCCGGAACCGGCGCGGAGACGCCTGCGGAGCGGCCCCGAGGAGCGAGACTTGAAGAGTTCTTCACCTTCCGAGACTCTGAACTGCCCCGAGCATTCCCTGGAGCGGCACCGACCGGTGTGGAGGCCGGCAATGACAGCCCTGTTCGACCAGGAGCTGCGCGAGCAGCTCATCCAGGCCCGCAAGGACCTCGCCGCCGCACGCGCCGAAGGGGACGCCGACGGCGTCCAGGCGTACGAGGGCCGCATCGCCGGACTCCTCCGGCTCGCCGCCCAGCACGGCATCAGCCTGCCGCACAGCACGGAGGAAGAGGAACAGAACCTGCGCTGAGCGGCGCCCGTCACCACGGCCCGACGCACGGAGGCGGCACCCGGACCCCGGGTACCGCCTCCGTGTCACGCCGCGTCCGGCCCGTCGGGCTACTCGCCGACGGGCTCCAGGATGGCCACGCACTCGAAGTGGTGGGTCATCGGGAACAGGTCGAAGGCGCGCAGCGAGACCGGGCGGTAGCCGCCCTCGCGGAAGAACGCGAGGTCCCGGGCGAGCGCGGCCGGGTCGCAGGCCACGTAGGCGATCCGGCGGGCCTCCAGGCCGGCCAGGTGGGCGACGGTCTCCCGGCCGGCCCCGGCCCGCGGCGGGTCGAGGACGATCAGGTCGGTGGCGGTGATGCCGGTGCGCGGCAGCAGCGTCTCGACCCGGTCGCACTCGATCCGGACGTTGTCCAGCACGGCCAGGTTGTGCCGGGCGTCGATCACGGCCTGCTTGGACGACTCGATTCCGAGCACCGCGCCGTCCTCGCCGACCCGGTCGGCCAGCGCGCCGGCGAACAGGCCGACGCCGCAGTACAGGTCGAGCGCGTTCTCGCCCCACTGCGGGTCCAGGCCGTCCAGGACGGCGTCGACCAGGGTGTCCGGGGCCTCGGGGTGGATCTGCCAGAAGCCGCCGTTGCTCACCCGCCAGGTACGGCCGGCCGCCCGCTCGCGCACGAAGGTGCGGCCGTGCACCCGGTGGACGTTGCCCTGGTCGTCGATCCGGCTGATCGACACCGGCTTGTCCAGCTCGACCAGCGGCAGCTGGGCGCCGGACTCCGGGGTGAGCACCACCTGGCGGTCGGAGGAACCGGACGCGGCGATCACCTCGACGGTGGCGACGCCCGGCCAGTCACGGGACTCGATGCCCAGCTCGGTGACGCCCTCGGAGGCGATCAGGCAGCGGTCGACCGGCTGGATCTCGTGCGAGCGGTGCTTGCGCAGCCCGACCTTGCCGGAGGCCGGGTCGACCGCGTACTGCATCCGGGTGCGCCAGGCCGGCACCTGGCCGGCCGGGAGCTTGCCGCCGACCGGCTCGACGCTGCCGTCCCAGCCGGCCTCGGCCGGGGTGAGGCCGGCCAGCTTGGCGAGCTGCTCGGTGAGCACCTGCACCTTGAGCTTGCGCTGCCCGCCGGGCGTCACGTGCTGCCAGTCGCAGCCGCCGCACTTGCCGGGCCCGGCGAACGGGCACGGCGGGACGATCCGGTCCTTGGCGGGCTCCAGGATCTCCACCGCGTCGGCCCGCAGGAAGCGCGACTTCGTGGTGCCCTCGGTGACCAGCGCGACGACCTTCTCGCCGGGCAGCGCGTGCCGCACGAACAGCACCCGGCCCTCGTGCCGGGCCACGCAGTGCCCGCCGCCGTGCGCGACCGGGCCGACCTCGACCTCGTAGCGCTCGCCGACCAGCGGCTCGCCGCCGGGGCCCTTGGGGGCGGCCTCGGTGCGCGGGGGGCGGGCGGTGCGCAGCGCCTTCGGCGGGCGGACGGTCTGCTTGCGCGGACGCTCGCCGCCCCGGCCCTTCTCCTTCCGGGGCTCGGCAGCGGCCGGGCGCTCGGCGCGCGGCGCGCGCTCCGGGCGCTCGGACGGCTCCGGGGCGCGCTCCCCCGGTGCGAGCGGCGCCGTCTGCGCGGTGTAGCCCTCGCGGTCGGTGGCGGCCGGGCGCACCGGCTTGCCCCAGCGCGGCCGGGCGACCTGACCTGGCTTGCCGGCGCGGCCCTTGCGGGCGCCCTTGCCGGAGCCGCCGGACGAACCGGACGAGCCGTGGGAGCGGGACGGGGTGTTGCGGGTCACTGGGAGGAGTCCTTGCTGCTGTCAGCGGAGCCGGCGGCCTCACCGCCGGACGGTGCGTCCGGCGATGCGGAGACATTCGACTTTACGGCCTTCGGCGCCCGCGGCTCGCCACGCCGGACGGCACCCGGCGCCGACCAGGCCTTCTGCGGCTTCCGCCGCTCGGAGGACTCCAGCTGCCACGGCACCGAGGTCACCATCACCCCGGGCTTGAACAGCAGGCGGCCCTTGAGCCGCAGCGCGCTCTGGTTGTGCAGCAGGTGCTCGTACCAGTGGCCGACCACGTACTCGGGGATGTACACCGAGACCACGTCGCGCGGGCTGCTCCGGCGCAGGTTCTTGACGTAGTCCAGGACCGGCCCGGTGATCTCGCGGAACGGCGAGTCCAGCACCTTGAGCGGCACCTCGATGCCGCGCTCGTCCCACTCCTGGCGCAGCGCCGCGGTGTCCGCCGGGTCCACGTTGACCGTGACGGCCTCCAGCGTGTGGGCCCGGGCCAGCCGCGCGTACGCCAGGGCACGCAGGGCCGGCTTGTGCAGCTTGGAGACCAGCACGATGGCGTGCACCCGGGTGGGCAGCACCACGTCGTCCGGCTCCTCGGCGGCGACCAGCTCGTGGGAGACCCGGTCGTAGTGCCGGCGGATCGCCTTCATCATCACGAACAGCACGACCATCGCGGCGATCGCGATCCAGGCGTGGCTGATCTTCGTCGCCAGGACGACGATCAGCACGGCCATGGTCATCACCAGGCCGAAGGTGTTGATCGCCCGGCTGCGCTGCATGTGGCGGCGCTTGGCCGGGTCCGTCTCCGAGCGCAGCAACCTCGTCCAGTGCCGGATCATGCCGGACTGGCTCATGTTGAACGACACGAAGACGCCGACGATGTACAGCTGGATCAGCCGGGTCGGGTCGGCGTCGAAGGCGATGATGAACAGGATCGCCGCCAGCGCCAGCAGGATGATGCCGTTGGAGAAGGCCAGCCGGTCACCACGGGTGTGCAGCTGGCGCGGCAGGTAGCGGTCCTGGGCCAGGATCGAGCCGAGCACCGGGAAGCCGTTGAACGCGGTGTTGGCGGCCAGCACCAGGATCAGGCCGGTCACCGCGGCGACGAAGTAGAAGCCGGGCGTGAAGTTGGAGAACACCGCCTCGCTGATCTGGGCGAGCGCGGTCTTCTGGTGGTAGTCGCTGCCCGCGCCGATCAGCTGCTCGGCGGGCTCCTCGGCCATCTGGACACCGGTGAGCCGGGCCAGCCAGATGATCCCCATGAACATCACGACGGCGATCGAGGCCATCATCAGCAGCGTCGTCGCGGCGTTCTTGCTCTTCGGCTTGCGGAATGCGGGCACGCCGTTGGAGATCGCCTCGACACCGGTCAGCGCGGCACAACCCGAGGAGAACGCCTTCAGCAGCAGGAACACCATCGCGAAACCGGCCAGCGACTCGTTGCCGGCGGTGGCCTCCAGGTGGAAGCCCGCGCTCTCGGCGGGCATCTCCTGGCCGAACCCGAAGTGCCGGACCACGCCGTACACCACCATGCCGATCACGCCGACCATGAAGGCGTACGTCGGAACGGCGAACGCCGACCCGGACTCGCGGACCCCGCGCAGGTTCATGCCCATCAGCAGGATGACCACGACCACCGAGAGGGTGAGCTCGTGGCCGCGCAAGGACGGCACGGCGGAGACCACGTTGGCCACCCCGGAGGTCGTCGAGACCGCCACGGTGAGGATGTAGTCCACCATCAGCGCGCTCGCGACCACCAGGCCGGAGTTGGGGCCGTGGTTCACGGTGGCGACCTCGTAGTCGCCACCGCCGCTCGGGTACGCGTGCACGTTCTGCCGGTACGAGGCCACCACCGCGAGCATCACGATGGCGACGACGACGCCGATCTGCCACGAGAAATGGATGGCCGACGCACCCGCCAGGGAGAGGGTCAGCAGGATCTCCTCGGGCGCGTACGCGACCGAGGAGAGTGCGTCCGAGGCGAAGACGGGCAGCGCAATGCGCTTGGGGAGCAGCGTTTCCCCGAGCTTGTCGCTGCGCAGCGCACGCCCGATCAGGATGCGTTTCGGAAGGTCAGTCGGCATAGGCACGATGGAATCGTAGGGGCAGTTCGCCCCAAGCTCCGACTCATGTCCCCCCCTTCGTCGCGACTGTGTTCGGTGGACCGGCTAGCGTGTCGGATACGAGCAGGCGGGCAACACTCAGGTTGTCGAGCCGTGCGACCACGAGAACGCTCGCCCCGGACAGCGGGGCGGGGAAGGATGACGAACGGTGTTTGCGCAGGTCAAGACCCCAACAGGACGGGTGAGGTAACACCGGTGCACATCGTCATCATGGGCTGCGGCCGCGTGGGCTCCGCCCTCGCGAGAGCGCTCGAGAAACAGGGCCACTCGGTCGCCGTCGTCGACCAGGACCCGACCGCCTTCCGCCGACTGGGCGCCGGATTCAACGGACGCCGGGTGACGGGTGTCGGCTTCGACCAGGACACCCTCAAGGAGGCGGGCATCGAGGAGGCCGGCGCGTTCGCCGCCGTCTCCAGCGGTGACAACTCCAACATCATCGCCGCGCGCGTGGCCCGGGAGAACTTCGGCGTCGAGAACGTCGCGGCCCGGATCTACGACCCCCGGCGCGCCGAGGTCTACCAGCGCCTGGGCATCCCGACCGTCGCCACCGTCCGCTGGACGGCCGACCAGATGCTGCGCCGGCTGCTGCCGAGCGGCGCCGAGCCGCTCTGGCAGGACCCGAGCGGCACCGTCCAGCTCGCCGAGGTCGCCTACCACCCGCACTGGGTCGGTCACCGGCTGAGCGAGCTGGAGGAGGCCTCCGGCGCCAGGGTGTCGTTCGTCACCCGGCTCGGCGAGGGCGTCCTGCCCGCGCCCCAGATGGTGGTCCAGGAGGGCGACCTGGTGCACGTGATGCTGCGCCGCGCCGACCTCACGGCCGTCGAGGCCGCGTTCGCGCAGGGCCCGGAGAAGGAGGGTCACTGATGCGAGTCGCCATTGCCGGGGCCGGTGCAGTCGGCCGCTCGATCGCGGGCGAGCTGCTGGAGAACGGCCACGAGGTCCTGCTGATAGACAAGAACCCGAACTCCATCTCGGTGGAGCGGGTCCCGATGGCGGAGTGGCTGCTGGCCGACGCCTGCGAGATCACCTCGCTGGACGAGGCCGCCCTGCAGCGCTGCCACGTGGTGATCGCCGCGACCGGTGACGACAAGGTCAACCTGGTCGTCTCGCTGCTCGCGAAGACCGAGTACGGGGTGCCGCGGGTGGTCGCCCGGGTGAACAACCCGAAGAACGAGTGGCTCTTCAACGAGTCCTGGGGCGTGGACGTCGCCGTCTCCACCCCGCGCCTGATGTCCGCCCTGGTCGAGGAGGCCGTCAGCGTCGGCGACCTGGTCCGGCTGATGCGCTTCAGCCAGGGCAACGCCAACCTCGTCGAGCTCACCCTCGCCGCCGACACCGCGCTGGTCGGCACCCGGGTCGGCGACGTGCCGTGGCCGCCGGACACCTCGCTGGTGACCATCATCCGCGAGGGCCGGGTGCTCACCCCGGGCAAGGACGACACCCTGGAGGGCGGCGACGAGCTGCTCTTCGTCGCCGCGCAGGAGCGCGAGGAGGAGCTGGAGACCCTGCTCTCGGCCTCCTCCGGCGCCCAGTAGCAGCCGGGGGCGGACGCCCCGCAGAACGCCGGAAGGGCCCGCACTCGGATGTCGAGTGCGGGCCCTCCCGCGTGGTCGGACGGCTCGGGCCGGGCGTGGCTCAGGCCGGGCGTGGCTCAGGCCGGGCGTGGCTTACTTCCGGTCGGCCGCGGCGGGCTCCCCGTCCGGCTCCTGCTCATCGTCCAGCTGCGCCTTGATCGGCGGCGGCGCCTTCAGCAGGATCTGCCAGGTGACGTACATCGCCAGCAGCATCGGCGGGATGCCCAGGGCGACCTTGAGCCAGCCGAGCAGGTTGACGTTGTGGGTGAAGTACAGCGGGAAGAGGATCAGCGGCTTGATGCCCATGATCACCACCCAGGCCCAGGTGGCCTTGGTGTAGGCGGCCAGCCGGCCCGGGTTCTCCTTGCGCCAGGTGAACATCTCGCCGGTGACCGGGCCGAGCATCACCCCGATCAGCGGCCAGCGCACCAGCGCCGAGACGGCCAGGCCGATGCAGTAGCCGACGTTCCAAAGCAGGCCGGGCAGGTAGAAGTTCTCCGCCTTGCCGGTCTTCATCGAGATCCAGGCCCCGATGGCGACCCCGAACACGCCGCTGAAGGCGTGCTGTACGGTCTCCCGCTTGGCCAGCCGCGCCACCACGAACAGGGCGCTCAGGCCGAGCGCGGCCCAGGCGGCCGCCGAAACCTGGTGGGTGATGTTGAACGTCACGATGAAGACCAGGCCGGGCAGCGTCATGTCGATCATGCCGCGCACGCCGCCGAAGGCCTGCATCACGTTCTCGGCGGCCTCCTTGGAGGCGGCCGCCTGTCGGGCCGCCTCGTCGTCGCCGGGGGCCTCGGCCAGGCCTAGCTGGGCGGCGGGCTCGCCGCCGGGCTGGTTGCTCACGCTCATTCGCTCCCGTGTCCGACCGGACGCAGCTCGTAGCGGGGGTTGAACAGCACGCGGCGCCCGCGTGCGTGGCTGATCCGGCCGCTGGCGACCAGCCGGCGGCCGGGCTCTATGCCCGCGATCGAGCGGCGGCCGAGCCAGACCACGTCCAGCGCCTCGGTGCCGTCGAAGAGCTCGGCCTCCAGCGCGGGCACCCCGGCCCGCGGGCGGAGCGTCACGGTGCGCAGGGTGCCGGCGACGGTGACCAGTTCACGGTCCCCGCAACTGGCGATCGGAGTGCAGCCCGACTCCGCCGCGCTCTCCTGGCGCAGCTCCTCCGCCTGCAGCTCCTCCGCGGAGGAGGTCAGCCGGCTGAGCAAACGGCGGAAGCGGCCCTGCGGCTGGTCGCTGCTGATGTCACCACTCATGACGGAAAGGCTACCGGCTCCCGGGCCCCCCGCGGCAGGCCGCGAGCCCGCCGCGGTACCCGCCACGGGTATCGGCGGACCTCCCGGACGCCGTGGACCGCTCAGCTCTCGAAGCGGTACCCCATGCCCGGCTCGGTGATGAAGTGCCGCGGGTGCGAGGGATCGCGCTCCAGCTTGCGCCGCAACTGGGCCAGGTAGACCCGCAGGTAGTTGGTCTCGGTCCGGTAGGCCGGCCCCCAGACCTCTTGGAGCAGCTGGGTCTGGCTGACCAGCCGCCCGGCGTTGCGGACCAGGACCTCCAGCAGGTGCCACTCGGTCGGGGTGAGCCGGACGTCGGTGCCGTCCCGGTTCACCTTCTTGGCGGCGAGGTCGACGGTGAAGCTGTCGGTGACCACCAGGGATCCGTCCTCACCGGCCACCGGCTCGGCCCGGCGGACGGCCGCGCGCATCCGGGCGAGCAGCTCGTCCATGCCGAACGGCTTGGTGACGTAGTCGTCGGCACCGGCGTCGAGCGCCTCCACCTTCTCGTCGGAGGCGTGCCGGGCGGACAGCACGATGATCGGGACCCTGGTCCAGCCGCGCAGTCCCTTGATCACCTCGACGCCGTCCATGTCGGGCAGGCCCAGGTCGAGGACGACCACGTCGGGGTGACGGGCCGCGGCCAGCTCCAGCGCGCTCGCGCCGTCGTGGGCCGCGTCCACCTCGTACTTGCGGGCCTTGAGGTTGATCACCAGCGCGCGGACGATCTGCGGTTCGTCGTCCACGACGAGGACCCGGGTCATGCGGGCTCCGCCTTTCACAGCTGTCGGAAGGGGGTGGTCGTACGGATCATGCGGGGAACGGGAGGCCGGCCGCCGCCCCGGGCGGCTCGGTCGGACCGGCCGGGCTCGCAGGTCTCCCGGACGGCCCGGTCGGGTCGGCGGATCCGGCGGATCCGGCGGGTCCCGCAGGTCCGGGCGCTTCGGGCGGGCGGGCGGCGGCCGGGAGGGTGACGACCATGGTGAGACCGCCGCCCGGGGTGTCCTCGGCGGTGACGGTGCCGTCCATCGCCTCGACGAAGCCCCGCGCCACGGCCAGCCCGAGGCCCACCCCGGCACCGCGCGGCGCGTCCCCGTACCGCTGGAACGGCGCGAAGATCCGTTCCTTGGCGTCCTCCGGCACGCCCGGACCGCGGTCGACGATCCGCAGCTCGACCCGTCCGGGACCACCCGCCGGGACCAGCGCATCCGCCTTGACCAGCACCTTCACCCCGGCCGGGCTGTACTTGACCGCGTTCTCGACCAGGTTGGCGAGCGAGCGTTCCAGCAGCCCGCCGTCGGCCCGGATCATCGGCAGCGTCTCCGGGACGTCCAGCCGGACGGCCTCCGGCGGAACCCCACCGAGCGCGAACGGCACCACCTCGTCCAGGTCCGTCTCCTGGATCAGCGGGGTGACGGTGCCGGTCTGCAGCCGGCTCATGTCGAGCAGGTTGTTGATCAGGTGGTCGAGCCGGTCGGCCCCGGCCTCGATGCCGGCCAGCAGCTCGGCCTCGTCCTCCTCGTCCCACTCGACGTCCGCCGACCGCAGCGAGGTGACCGAGGCCTTGATCCCGGCCAGCGGGGTGCGCAGGTCGTGCGAGACGGCGGCGAGCAGGGCGGTGCGGATCCGGTTGCCCTCGGCCTCACGGCGGGCCGCGGCCGCCTCCCCGGCCAGCCGGCGGCGCTCCAGCAGCACCGCGGCCTGGGCGGCGAAGGCGCCGAGCAGCCGACGGTCCTCGGCGGGCAGCACCCGGCCGCGCAACGCCAGGGCCAGGGTGTCGCCGACCGGGACGTCCACGTCGGCGGCCTCGGGCCGGTCCGGCGGATGCGGGCCGGCCGCCGCGACCGCCTGCCACGGGCCGAGCGGGTCGGGCCGCTCCAACAGCACGGCGGAGTCCTGCTGGAAGGTCTCCCTGACCTGCTCCAACAGGGCGGTCAGCACGCCGTCCCCGCCCGGAGCGCCGCGCAGCACCGTGCCGGCCAGCGCGCTGAGCGTCTGCGCCTCGGTCTGGCTGCGGGCCGCCTGGTGGGTGCGCCGGGCCGCGAGGTCCACCACCGAGGCCACCGCGATGCCGACTGCGGTGAATATGGCCACCGCCATGATGTTCTGCGGCTCGTCGATGGTGAAGGTGTGGATCGGCGGCGCGAAGTAGTAGTTCAGTGCGCTGGAGCCGACCAGGGCCGAGGCGATCGCCGGGAACAGCCCGCCGACCAGCGCCGCACACACCGTCAGCGAGAGGAACAGCAGCATGTCGGTGGAGAGCCCGAGGCCCTCCAGGTGGGTCAGCAGCAGTGCGAGCAGCGGCGGCCCGCCGAGACCGATCAACCACCCTGCGACGGCCCGCGGCCGGCCGAGGTCGGTGACCTTGCGGACCGGCACCCGGCCGAGGCCCTTCGCGGCGTGCTCGTGGGTGACGATGTGCACGTCGATGTCGCCGGACGCCCGGGTCACGGTGGTGCCGACACCCGGACTGTAGAGGTACTGCCACGCCGGGCGGCGGCTGGTGCCCAGCACGATCTGGGTCGCGTTGACGCCTCGGGCGAAGTCCAGCAATCCGCTCGCCGGGTCGTCGCCGAGGACGGCGTGGTAGGAACCGCCCAGGCTCTCCACCAGCGCCCGTTGCTCGATCAGCGTCTGCGAGGAGCCCGATCCGACGAGGCCGTCCGAACGGGAGATGTGCACGGCCAGCAGCTCACCGCCGGAGCCCCGGGCCGCGATCCGGGCGGCCCGGCGGATCAGCGTCGCGCCCTCCGGGCCGCCGGTCAGGCCGACGACGATCCGCTCGCGAGCCTGCCAGGTGCCCTTGATCCCCTGCTCGGCGCGGTACTTCTGCAGGTACTCGTCGACCCGGTCGGCCGTCCAGAGCAGCGCCAGCTCGCGCAGCGCGGTCAGGTTCCCCGGGCGGAAGTAGTTGGCGAGGGCCGCGTCGATCTTCTCCGGCGCGTACACGTTGCCGTGCGCCAGCCGGCGCCGCAGGGCCTGCGGATCCATGTCGACCAGCTCGATCTGGTCGGCCCGCCGGACCACCTCGTCCGGCACGGTCTCACGCTGCCGGACCCCGGTGATGCCCTCCACCACGTCGCCCAGCGACTCCAGGTGCTGGATGTTCACGCTCGAGATCACATCGATCCCGGCCGCCAGCAGCTCCTCGACGTCCTGCCACCGCTTGCCGTTGCGGCTCCCCGGCACATTGGTGTGCGCCAGCTCGTCCACCAGGGCCACCTGCGGCCGGCGGGCCAGCACGGCGTCCAGGTCCATCTCGGTGAACGCGGTCCCCCGGTGCGTCAGCGCACGGCGCGGTACGACCTCCAGGCCGGCGACCAGCGCCGCGGTGTGCTGCCGCCCGTGGTCCTCGACGAACGCCGCCACGACGTCGGTGCCTCGCTCCAGCCGCCGGTGTGCCTCGGCGAGCATGGCGTAGGTCTTGCCGACCCCGGGCACCGCCCCGAGGTAGATCCGCAGCCTGCCGCGTCCCATGAGCACCATTCTTGATCCGGCCCTGCCCGGGGACCACCCCGGACACCAGTTCCCTTCACCTTCGAGACTACGGCGTATCGGGCGATTTACCACCGATCCGGCTGCTGACCTGGCAGTTTTAGCGCCATTTTGACGGGGCGCCGGCCGGAGACGACCGGCCGGACGGGACTCGGAATGAGGGTCGGGAAAGGGTCGGGAAAGGGTCGGGAAATGCAGAGAACCCCCGTCCGGTTTCCCGGACGGGGGTTCTCTGTGAATGATTGTTCGGCGGCGTCCTACTCTCCCACAGGGTCCCCCCTGCAGTACCATCGGCGCTGTGAGGCTTAGCTTCCGGG